>JBFWRL010000075.1:0-25596 GCA_050248915.1 Candidatus Sericytochromatia bacterium | reverse complement strand
TTCGAGGTCGTCATCGACCAGCAAAATCTCTGTGGGTTCGAGATCAGCCAACAGAGCAGGATCCAAGACCACCCCTTGGGCTTGAGTGCCGATTGCTTCTGAAACTGTTGGGGTTTCCACTTCTGCTACAGGCTCGGTTTTTGTCTTTGATTTGGCGGCAGGTTTGGGCTCTGGGGGAGATTCTTCCTCTTCGGGCTCTTGTTCCTCCAGCTGCTCTGGATCTGTTTCTGCAAATTGAAAAACGGAACCCGCTTTGGCTGACGTCTCTTCTGTGTCTGTTTGCTCCTCGGGTTCAATTTCAATGAAGGTCGGAGGGGGGATCTCCGGATCAAAGTCGGGCAGATGGGCCAGATCGCCCTTTGAGAGGGGCAAGGTGACATTAAACAAAAAGGTACTGCCTTGGCCGGGTAAACTGTTAAACCAAATCCGTCCTTCGAGATCGTCGATATACTCTTTGGCTGCAACCAGGCCTTTGAAGTTTTGCTCCTCAAGCAAACGCCCTTCTTCAAACAAGGTGCGAATCCCCAATTGTTTGTCTTCGGTAATGCCTTGGCCTGTGTCTCGCACCATGAACAGCAGTGTCATGGTTTTATCATCCTCTTGGGCTTTGCGCACTTTGAGTAAGATATTGCCCTCTTCGGTATGTCTTAAGGCATTGTCCAGCAGTTGATAGAGAATGTGTTGGAGGCGCTGGGGTTCGGAGAGAAATGAATCTGGCACATCTTCTTCGACGGAGTGAAAAATTTGCAGACCGCGACTCTGGGCGGTGTGATGAAACAAAAATTTGAGAGAATTTACCACAGCACGCAGGCTGAAGGTCTGTTTGGGCAGTTGTTTGCCCCCGTGAGCGCGCTCCTCTTCTTCTTGGGTTGGGAGTGCAACTTCGATTAATTCACAAATATGTTGGTGTAAATTGCGCACTTCGAGCAATTTTTCTTTTTGCCCTTTGGCCGGACTTAAACCTTGCAAAAGGGTGTTGATTTCAGTCAGGGCTTCTACCAGACCGGTCCTTTGCAGTTTCTCCATCACCAAACGGGGGCGCTTGAGAATTTTTCTTTCCGATGTATCGCGAATAATCACACACAAGCTGGGTTTTTCGCGTTGCTAAAAAACCGAGTCACTGACTTCGACTTCCATCCACTCGTTGTCTCGGCGCAGAAGATTGAGCTCTTCGCGGACCAAGAGCTCTGTGCCTCTGAAACGACGGAAATCAACCCAGTCATTGACTTTCTGGGTTTCACCCTCCATCAAGTCATAGAGCGTGAGCGAATAAATTTCGTCGCTGTTATAGCCCATTAATACACTGAAGGCCGTATTCGCTTCGGTAATGCGTTTTGATTCGGGATCGATCAAAATAACGGCATCGGCATTTTCCTGCACCATTTTGCGGTAGCGTTCTTCGTTGAACTGCAAGGCATCGAAGGTCCATTTTTGTTTGGTGACATCTTTAAAACTGGCAATTAAAACCGAGCTGCCAAAAAGTTTGAGGCGATTTAAACGCAATTCGATCGGGAAGATTGAGCCGTTGGGACGGGTCAGAACCAATTCCCAACGCTGTTTAAACATGTTTGTATTGGGATCTTTGAGGCCTTCTTGGAAACACTGAAGATAATCTTTGCCCTGTTGGCCGGGAAAAAATTTATCAAAAACGGATTTGTCCTGTAATTCTTCCAAAGAGAAGCCGACAACGCGTTCAGCCAATTTGTTCAGGCCCAAGACAAATCCCTGGTTGCTCAGGATCGCCAAACAGTCAAAAGAAACTTCTCCCATCGCGGTCAGGCATTGGCGATAAAACTCTGCCCAGAGATTTTGTTCTGCCAAACTGATCTGAGCTTCGTCAAAATGGGTGTTATTTTGTTTCATTAACTCCAGATAACTGGAGATATACATGCGGAATTCGGGTTGATTTTTGAAGGTACTTTCAAAAAGTTGAGCAAGACCAGTTGCTGCATTTCCTACTAACATGATACTTCGATTCCCTCAACCTGATTGTTCTGATAAACGCTGCCGACTCGGCGCTTTGTCCCGTCTTTTTAAGGGCTGACAATTGCCTACAGTTACTATGTTACCTGAAAAAGCATGCTTTATGCAGAGCAAATTTTTCTGGGAGCAATGTGATCGCTGTCACCAAAGGGGAGGGATCTGAATGTCTCTCGGCTCTCGACAGCAATGACATAGCCCATTATTTGAGGGGAATGGTATGATGTATCCAGTTTAATGACTGGATTTTGTCAATGAGGCGCATTTTTAAGATGTTGCAGTTTTTACAACGCCAAACCACCTTTCTGCGTTATGTTGTTGTGGGTGTTTTGGGAACGGGAATCGATTTGGGAGCGCTCTATCTCTTGACGCACCTGAGTGGAATAGATCCGCGTAGCAGCTGGTTATTTCCCTGTTTTGTGACAATTGCTTTTCTCTTGGCGGTGGTCAATAATTATGTCCTGAATCGTCTCTGGACCTTTGGCAGCCGAAATAACAGCGTCTCCACGGAGTTTATGCGCTTTTTTCTGGTCTCTGTGGGTGGCTTGATTTTAACCCAGGGTCTGATGTGGCTTTTGGTTTCACTGCTGGGGGTTTGGTATCTCTTGGCCAAAGCACTGACCTCTTTGATGGTTTTGGTTTGGAATTTTGGCTTGAATAAATTCTGGACCTTTCGCCAACCTGCCTCCGAGCAAAATTCAGCTTCATTGAACTCTAAGATAGCAACGATTGGTTAATTTTAAATAATGGCAACAATACATCCCAGTCCCAAAACCCTGAGTTATGCCAGGCATATTGGGCGTGAACTGGCTTTTCTGACAATTTCCTCTCTCTGTCAGCACTATCAGCATAACGAGTTGGAACAGGTCACCTTGGCCGAATTGCTTGAGCGCTCTGTGCGGGTTTTGCTCTCTGAAGCAGAAGACCATTTGGAAATGGCGGGAAAAGCCCTGCAAGAAGTGCATGAGCAACTATTGGTACTCGAACTCGACGAAAAAACTTTTTCAGGCAAAGAGCCCGCCCGTCTGCTCAAACAAAAAGCCTTGGACCTAAACGCTCTGCGGGCTGCTTTGCTGGATCAAACTCTGCAAATGGAACGGGCCTGTCATCTGATGGATGAGTCGATGCAATTGCCCCTGCTGCGCATTTTGGCGGATACCCCTCAGATTCGAGAGTTTGCTCTGGAATTGGCCAGCCAATACCGTTTGCACCGCAAAGACATTGATCAATGTATTGATCAGGTGTCGACAGAATGGCCGCTGGACCGCATGAACAGCATTGACCGCGATCTGATTCGCATGGCTGCCACTGAAATGTTTTACGATCCCTTTGCCCATCAATTGGGGGGCGATTCGACCCCTTTGCCGGTCGTGATCAACGAGGCTGTTGAACTCTCAAAAAAATACGGTACGGGTGATTCTCACCGCTTTGTAAACGGTGTTTTGCGCAATTTATTGCCTCAGTCTGAGCAATTGCGCAGAGGTCTCTCTGCATGAGTGAAGAGCAGGCAGGCCGTAAAAAAAGTCTTTGGAAGATTCTGAATACCCCTGTTCAGGACCTGTTTAAAGAAGATACTTGGGTGGAGCCCAAACCGGGCGAAGCGGCTGTCTCATCTGAACCAGCAGCCCCTGGAGGCATTTCTGCTGCAGAACCTGTTTCCTCCGAAGTGCTGGCCGTGCCCGTTGCTGAAGTCCCTGTTGCTGAGATTTCGCAGGCAACGGCATCTGTTGAATCTGGCTTGGGCTCTGAGGTTCTTTCTGAGGAACGCCTGGTCACGTTGACTCCCGCGCAGGAACAGACGCCAGAGGCCATTTCTGCTGCTGTAATAGAAGAAGCAGAAGAGCATGCTGACTCTGATGAGAGCAGTGAAGGGGATTGGCTCAAAAGCTTTAAAGGTATGCTCTGGTTGGGGCTGGGCAAAGAAAAAGAGCGTTTGCCGCAACAAGAAAAACAGTCCTGGTTGGCCCGTTTTCGTGAGCGCCTCGGCAAGAGCCGCAGTCTGCTTGTCGATAATCTGCACCGTCTGGCCAAAGGGCGCACCAAAGTCGACGAAGACATGCTCGAAGAGCTTGAAGAAATTCTGTTGCAAAGCGATATGGGCATTGCGACAACGGATCGTGTGCTTGATTTCTTGCGCGGAGAGGCCAAAAAGCGCCGTTTCTTGCCTGATGAAGTGGTGCCAGCTTTGATGGGCTATCTCGAACAGGAAATGCAGTCCGAGCCCTTTCGCATTGAAGCGGGCAAACTCAATATCTTTTTGGTGGTGGGTGTCAATGGCACAGGCAAAACCACCACGGTTGGCAAAGTGGCTGCCAAGCTCAAGATCAGTGGTTATAAGGTGATGCTGGCTGCAGGGGACACCTTCCGTGCCGCGGCGATTGATCAATTGGCGATCTGGGGCAAACGGGTAGGCTGTCCAGTGATTCGTCACCATGAAGGGGCGGATGCTGCTGCCGTGGTTTTTGATGCCATTCAGTCGGCACGGGCCCGCAATGTGGATGTGCTCTTGATTGATACCGCTGGTCGTTTGCACAACAAAGACCATCTGATGGAAGAGTTAAAAAAAGTGCACCGCATTATCGAACGCGAAAAAGGCGACGCCCATGTCGAGAATATTTTGGTTTTGGATGCCACCACAGGCCAAAATGGGCTGCGCCAGGCCGATGTCTTTTCCAAGGCAGTGCCTTTGCATGGCTTGATTTTAACCAAGCTGGATGGAACCGCCAAAGGTGGGGTGGTTTTTGCGATTCGCCAAGAGCTGGGAATCCCGATTCGCCTGGTGGGCGTGGGCGAACACCTGGAAGACTTACAGGAATTTGAACCCAAATCCTTTGTGGGCGCGCTTTTGTCCTCCGAAGAGGAGTTGGAAGCGGCGGCCGCTGAATAAATGGCTTTAACTCTTTTGCTGGCACTCTGTCTGATTCTGGTGATGGGCAGTTTGATCATGACTTTGAGCAGCAGTTCGCGGGTGGATAATTTGAGCCAGCAAAACGAGCTTTTGCGTAAAGAAATGGAGCATTTGCGCAAAGAGTATACTCAGTTGGTGCAACAGGTTCAGCAAATGGACGGTTTTGCCCTGCCCAAAACAAAACTTGCAGGCCCAGCCAGTGGCACAGCCGCAGCCCCCTCTCTGCCAACGGGGCTGTCTGCCGCCGATAAGCTCAAATTGCTCAAGCAACAGGCCTATCAGTTTCAGTCACTGGTGGAGGCCTTTTCTTTGCAAAACCAGGGAGAATACCCCGAGACGCTGGTCAGTTTGCAGCGCTTTGCAGAGCGCCAGGGCGTTCAGGAGTGGGTTGTGAACCCCTACACCGAAGAGCGCAACCCCTTGACCAGCGAAGGGGCCTGCTTGGACATTACCCACGATGCGGTGGATGAAGGGCAGTCCGAACATGCCGGAAAACTCCTCTATCAGGCCCATTTTGATGAATCAGATCGGATTCACAATTATACCGTTGCCGCCTTTGATGAGCTTGGGGTTTTGTTGCGCCGCGAGGACGGCAGTTTATTTACGCTTTCTCATGCTTAAGCGCTGGGCTCAGGCCTTTGAATATGCTTGAGCAAGGCCTGACAGCCGGGCGATAAGAGTTCAAAGACCTCTTCAAAGTCCTTGAGATCACCATAATAGGGGTCGGGAATCTCTCGGTAAGCGCGGGGATTGTCTTCGGGTGAAACAAAGTCAATCATGCGCAAAATCTGGCTTGAAGGGTTTTGGAGGCTTTGGTACATGCGCTGAAGGTGGTGGTGATTGCTGTCATCCATGGCCACAATAAAATCAAAGGTCTGAAAATCGCTGTGCAGCACCTGACGGGCCCGATGGGGGGTGTGAATGCCTCTGTTTTTGAGTACTTTGAGGGTGCGGTGATCTGGGGCCAGCCCCGAATGGTAATTGGCCGTGCCGGCTGAATCACAGCCCATGAATTGCTCTAATCCTTGCGTTTGAAGCAGGGCCTGAAAAATCCCTTCTGCCATGGGTGAGCGGCAGATATTGCCCAAACAGACAAATAAAACCTGAATCACTTTAAATTACTCCCAAGAAATCAATCAATGGCTTCATTATACCTGCCGCTTGTGTCAGAGTGCCTAGACTGCTTTTAAAGGGGATGGTAATATGGGGTACGGTTGCCCATCTGATTCGGTGGGACTTGAGAATCCTGTGTCTGGGGGAAGAAATGCAGAATCAACGACTTGCCTTTTTACTGACTTTGGCCCTTCTGGCTGGTGGCTTTGCGCCTCAGGCGGCTCTGGCTCAACGCGGTAAAAAAGAGGTCAAAATTGAAGCCACGCCGATTCCCCTGCCTAAATTTTATGCCCGTCACGTCGAAGAGGGCAATAAGTTTTTGGCCCAAAATCGCATCAGCGATGCTTTGCACGAGTTTTTTACTGCCAAAACCATCAATCCTGATTATTACCCAACTTATATCGGTATGGGCAAAGCCTATATCAAAATGGGCCAATTGGAAAAAGCCACTGAGCAATACCAGATTGCCGTCCGTTTGCTCAATCCCAGTTATGCCGCAGATCATGTTAAACGTGGGGAGTATTTTGCCTCGCGTCGCATGTTCAAACAGGCCCTCGGGGATTATTGGGAAGTCTTAAAAATTGATCCCCAAGCAGGGAATCAATACACCCTTGCCATGCGCCACCTGCGTTTTGGCAATGAAAAAGATGCCACCAAGGCCTTTGAACGTGCCTCGCAAATCGATGAAGATTATCCCGATCCCCATTTTCAATTGGGCAATTTGTTTTTTAAAAACAAAAAAGGCAAAAAAGCCATCCCTGAATATGAAAAGGCTGTCACCTTAGATCCGAACAATCCGCTCTATCATGTCTCTTTGGCCAATTCTCTCTACAAAGAGGGCACCGCCAAAGCGGCCAAGATCGACAAAAATATGGTGGGCAAAGCCGTCACCCATTTTGAAAGAGCGGTTGGTTTGGGCATGCGCCAGGCCCGCGTCCACTTTAATTTGGGCACGGCCTATCTGCTGGTGGGCAATTATGATGGCGCAATCTCCAATTTGCAAGAGGCCTTGCAACGCGAATTGCGCGATGAAGAGGTCTATTACAACCTGGGCAATGCCTTTTATAAAAAGGCCATGACGATCAATTTTAAATGGGATCAGCGCAGCAGTTTGACCGATCCCCAGCAATTAAAAATGAACGATACCAAGTTTGAGTATATCTATCGCTCGATTCAGAGCTACCAAATGGCCGTTGGCAAAAAGCCTGATTATGCCCCTGTCTATTTTGACCTGGGTGTTTCTTATTACCGTTTGGCAGAACTCAAACCCACTGCGCAGTTTATTTCCAAGATCGTCAATAAAGCCACCTCCAAAGAGTATTTTGCCCGCGGCATGCGCTATTTCAAGACAGATATGCACCAGCGTTCGCTTGAAAATTTCCAAAAATACACCTCTCTCTCGTCTGACTCTAAGCTCAAGGCCACAGCCAACCAGCTGATTACAGATATTAAAGAGATTATGGCTGACACCAAATAAAGCCGCTGCTGTAAGGCTGCTTGCTTTCAATTGCAAAAGGCTCCGTTATCCAAAGGGAGCCTTTGTTCTTTTGGTTTTTTTGCTTAAAAGCGGTTAAACGACTGGGTTTGGCGGGCCCAACGCATTTCCATGGCCCGCTCGCCCTGTGGCAGTACCTGCAGGGGCTGAAGGCCAATGGTGCCCAAGGCACCGGGGTTACCCGGTACCGAAAGTGCAATGGATTCATCTCCCCGTTTTTGCACATAGGTGATCCAGCGGCCATCCACCGAGAAGCTGGGAGAAGACTCTGTGGTGCCTTCGTCAAATTCCTGGGTGGCAATATTGCCAAAATTGCCGTTGAGGCCGCTGACTGTGCTGGGAATATTGGGGTTGAGCAAATTGGGGTCGGGCACAGGGCCAACGCTGCCTGGGGGCAGAGCTGGATTGGCGGGGATGGCCGGCTGTCCGGGAGCGCCCGGAATAAAGGGGATCAAACTGGGAATATCGATTTGGTTCAGATTGATCAGCCAGACTTTTTGAAAGTCAAACAGACTTTGGGGTTGGCGCGAGATGTATTTGCGGGTGTAGACAATGCGATCTCCCGTCGGTGAGAAGGCGGGTTCAAACGCGCCTTTTTGGGGGGCTGTTTCGTAGGTCATCTGCAGCAGACGACCTGTGGTCAACTCCATGCGCCAGAGATTGTCAAAATTATTGACCTTGTTCTGGGAAAAATTGCTGCGGTACATAATAAATTGGCCATCGGGCGACCAAACCGGTTCGCGGTCATTGCCAGGGGTGCTGGAAAGCTGGCGGGAGTTTTGGCCCTGCACATTGACGCGCCAGATATTAAAAACATCGCCGCGGCCATCAACGGCGGTACCTGAGCTGTCGCTGAGGCGATCGGAGGAATAAACCAAATTGAGGGTGCGATCGTTGCCGATGGGTGCCCAGGAGGGATCGCGGTTGAAAGAGACGCTGTTGCCGCTGAGAATGGTGACATTGCCCGCGGTGTCTTGCATGCGCACCTGGGAGGTGCCGTCACCGGGATAATAGGTATAAGCAATATAGCGGCCATCGGGGGAAATGGTCGGTTGACGACCAATGGCAACTTGGCGGCTTGGGGTGCCTGTGCCCCCCGAACCTTGAACACCCGTCACTTTGATCACGCCATTGTCAAACTCACCCAGGGTGGTGCCGGGAGCGGGGGCCTCGACAAAGGTCAAGCCATCGCCCAAAACCAGCAGGGGGCGCTGTTGGGGGGGCAAGTTGACCCCATCGGTGCGGTCATAGACGGTGACGGTGATCATGTCTTCGCCGCCGGTTAAAGGTGAGACGTATTCACCCGTGGGAAATGAGGTGTTCTGGGAGAGAATTTGACCCCGGTTGGCAATAAAGCGGAATTCAAGATTGTGGTTGCAGGGATTGGTGACCAATACGTTGATGGGTACACGTTCACCCACACCCACACTTTGGCGGGCCAATTGGATGGTGTAAAAAAGACTGCAATTGCCAAAGGCACTGACAGTCCGGCCGGTAATTGGGTCTATGGCACAACTGGTGGTTAACAGCGCCAGAGCGGTGAGTCCTCCCAGGCTGAGAAATCGTCTTTGCCAATGGTGCTTGTTCATGATCTGCTTGGTTTTCCTTGTGAACGTGTGAGCAGTTTTAATTCCGGGAGCCTGCCCTGATCGGGAGACGCAGAAAAGGGCCCAGATGTTTCCTGCTAGTAGTATACCATTCATCGTTTTTTCAATAAAAATCCGTTACCACAGTGGGTAACGGAATGAATTTGCGTTGAGTAGAGATAATCAAATTGAAACTTATTTGCTCAGGCCGAACACTTTGCCGATCTGAGAGAAGACAGAGCCGACACCATTGCCACTGGAACCATTGACTTTGCCAATCAGCTTGGTCAATTCGGGATCTTGGCTGGTCAGGGTCTGTTGATCCTGGGGCATAACGGTGGCCCAGATCTGACGGGCATAATTGACTTCGTCGGTGCCTGCCCAGCCATCGAGCAGGGCTTTGACGATCAAGACGCGGTTGGTCAGGGGAGCGGCTTGAAAGGCCTGTTGAATGGGCATGCTCAAGGTTTTGAGAAAGTCGATGACGACATTGTCAGCTTTGAGGGCTTTGTAGCCGCCAGCGGCTTGGATTTTGGTAATAATTTGCTGAGAGATGCCGGGATCCATGCCCATGCCACCGGGAATCGGTTGGCCTGTGACGGGGTCTATCATGGGAGCGCCGGTACCATAACCGGTACCTGTGCCATAACCGGCTCCGGTACCGTAGGGGTCAGCGGGGTTGGTTCCATAGCCAGTGCCTGTGCCGTAACCGGGGGTGGTGCCGTAGCCAGTGCCTGTGCCGTAACCAGGGGTGGTGCCATAACCGGTGCCCGTGCCGTAGCCAGCGCCGGTGCCATAGGGATCTGTAACGCCTGTTGTGGGCGTGCCGTAACCGGTGCCATAACCTGCGCCGGTGCCATAGGGATCAGAGATGCCGGTTTGGGGCAATGCTGCACCCGGAGAACTAATGGCTGCCTGATTGGGGTTCAGGTTGCGATTTCCACAACCAACCAACAAAGCTACTTGGACAGAGAGCAGGGACAAAAGAAGTGCTTTTTTCATATTTCCTTACCTCAACGCTATTCTCTTGTATTGTCAGAAGATCTGGAAGATTCTTTCTTATCTTTAGGTTAAGGCCAGGGAAACGTTTGAATAAATTGAGAGGGATCTGTGAATTTTGAGAAAGGCAGCAGAGGGGCTTGATTTGGGGTTTTTGATCAACCCTGGGTATAATGAATCCAATCAGTCTAACCCCACAACAGGACATGTGCTCGATGAATACAATAGGCAAACTCGCAGGCATTTTTCTCTTGGCCAGTAGCTGGCTCCCCTTGAATGCAGCCCAGGCTGAAGAAGCCCCAGATCTCACTTTTCCGGTCAAAACCCCTGCGGCTCCTCAGCCCAAAACCCTCAATTTTCAGTTTTCATTTTTGGATCAAGGGATCAGTGATATTTCCCGTTCAACCATGCTGCGTTTGGCCTATCGCCAACTTTTGGCTGCCCCAGATAATTTACAGCAGGGCTACGTTCTGGACGCCCATTTTCACCATTTGTTTAATTCCAGTCCTGCTGCTTTGGAGCGTTTTCTCTCGGCCTCTCAGATTGCCGGTTATCCCAATTTTAATGAAATTGGGGCGGGTGTGGGTTATCGCTTTGCCTGGGAAAATTTTGCCCTGATTCCCCAGGCCCATTTTCGCGATATGTTTGCCATGGCACCCAATGTCCATCAGCATTTGATTGGCTTTGAGCCCGGTCTGCGCTTGGAGTATTGGATCTACCCTGAGTCTCTGCGTCTGTCTGTGGACTATGGTTTTAATGTGCCTGTTTTGCATTTGGCCAACCAGGTCAGTAATATTTCTCCTTTTACCCTCACTTTGCACCGCATCAATACCGAAATGACCTACCGGCTTTTGCCCAGCGTGGATTTGCTGGCCGGTTTTTATTGGTGGCAGGCTCCCTCTCAATTGGGCACTGGCAGCATTACCGATCGCACTTTGTCGAATATCTTTGGTTTTCAGGTCGGAGCCGGGATCGCGCTTTAGTCCCGGTGGCTTTTTCTCTCATTTGCTGAGAGCTTCGCTGAGAAGGGCATTAAATATCGGTGTTTACGGGGATTATTTCCTGGGAATAATCCCATTCGGGGGTGGGCATGGAAATTTTCCTCGGTTTATTTATCCTTTGGCTGGGTTATTCCTGGGGGCGTTATGCTGAGAAAAAAACGCCAGTTCTGGTCGCAGAACCCCTGATTCAGCAGCCAATTCAAATGCCGTTGCAGGCTGAAGATCGCCGCAACCACTTTCTCAGCGAATGGCAGACGCTCTATCAGGCCGGGGTTTTTTCAGCAGATTGCCGGGATCAGCTTTGGCGCTATTATTATCCTGTCTCTGAGCAATCTGTCTCTGAGAGGCAGGATCGCTCTCCCTTTGTTTTAGCAGATTTTGCATGTGAATTAAACAAACTACAGCTTGTGGGGGTGCTCAGCTCAGAAGAGTTGCAGGCCTGTTTGGCCTATTATCAACCTGCGGCGGAGTCTGAAGCCCGCTCAAGCGAAACACTGCCAGAAACCGCCGCTGAAGCGAGCACCGTTTTAAAGGCGTCAGAATCAACCCCAAGTGATGTTGGTGCGGATTGGCTGGCTTCTCAGCCCCAATCCGATCCGCTCAAACCCTATGGCCGCCCCGATGTGCTCTTGCAATTATTGGAAGTGGGGCGTACCCTCAGCCATCAGCGCTGGAGTCAGGCCCTGATTGGTTTGGGGGTTGTCAGCATTGTCTTGTCGTCTTTGCCGGTGATTCAGCACATGAGTTCAGCCACGCTGATCTACTTGGTGCTTTTGCTTTATACCGCAGGCCTTTTGGGGGCGGGTATGGCGGTTGTGCGTTCGTTTCCCTGGACGGGCCAGGTTTTGTCTGGGGTCACACTTTTGATTCTGCCCTTGGACTATGCCTCGCTGGTGAGTTTGGATCTGGCCCAACCTGTGGATTTGGGGGTGAGTCTCCTGGCTTTATTGGGGCTGCCCGCTTTGGCTTTTTTTGCCTTAAAAACCCTCAGGTTCCAGCCCGATAAGCTCTATTTGCTGGTTCTTTTGGCATTGGGTTGGTCAAGTGCGCTCTTTCGTGGCTTGGAACCGTTTTTGCTCAATTCGGGCTTGCCTGGCTCTGGGCGCATGTTCTTTGAATACCTCTGTGTGATTTTGCCTTGGGCTTGGGTGTTTCTGGTGCTGTTTCGGCAAAATCGCCAACTTTGGCTCTTGCCTGAGTCGGGTGAAAACAACTTTTTGCAGACCCTCTCTCTCAATGGCTATCTGGTCTTTGCGGCCTTTTCTACCCCCGTGATCTATGCCGTGGCATGGCCTCTTTTGGGGTTGGCGTTGGGACTGACAGCGCTGGCCCTGATCTGGAGCGCCTTTGCCCTGCGCCAATTGCTCTCTCTTTTGCTGGATGAGCGCTGGCCCGGTTTTTTCTGGCGACTGGTGCGCGAACAAGAAATTTCGGCCTGGTTGGTGCTGGCCTGCGGGGTTTTTCTGGCTGCGGGTGATCCTCTCACACTGGCTTTAACAGCGGGTCCCGGCGCTTTGGCCGTTTTTGCCACGGCTTATCATTGGCGTCAGCACTGGGTGCGCTGGCCGCTCTACGTCTATACTGCCGTTTTGCTCAGCTTTGCCCTCTTGGGGCTGGGAAGTGATTGGCAGGCCGATGGGCTGAGCCTTGTGATCGCAGCCTTGGCTCTGAGTCTGACACTCTGGGGGCGATTGGCTCCGGCAGACAGCTGGCGCAGAGAGGCTTTGCACCAATTGGCCCTGTTTTTGAGTGCCTCAGCTTGGCTCGAAATGGCGGTCTTTCGTGATTGGTCGTGGCAAACCCTCTTGGCTTTGGCCTGCTTGGCAGGGGTCTATCTGCGTTATGCTGCCCACAGTGGGCGCAATCTCTTTGGCTATATTGGCATTGTCACAGGGGCCATCTCGTTGCTGAGTATTTTGGTGCTTTGGCAGCCGGAAATGCCTTTTAAGGCTTATCGCTTTTATGTGGTGGGCTTGGCTTGGGCCATGTTGGGGCTGGGGCTGCTGATCCAGGTATTTACGCCGCGCAAAGCTGATTCGGGCGACGAAAGTACCTCGCTGGCCAGTGAGGATCTCTGGGGGCGGCTCAATGCCGATCGCTACCACCCCTTTCGCTTTCGCCAGCGCTTTGCGAACCTCAACCCCTATCTCTACAGCGAACCGCTGTATAATCTGGCGTTGCTCTTGACCTCGGTGGTCACTTTAACAGGTCTGGGAGATCTGCGTTTGACCGGCTTGGCCACTCTCTTTTATGCCGTTATTTTTGCGATATATCCGGCCCGCCTCTGGGTCTATTTTGTGATTGTGACAGCCAGTGACAATGCCCTCAAACTCAGTGGAGAACTCTTGCCCGAGCGCTACCAGAGCTGGAGCCTGCTGATCTTGGGTCTGGGTTGGTTCTTTGTCGGCAAATTGGTCGAAGAAATCCTCGAAGGGCGTGATCGCAAACATCTGAATGCGGCCCATGAAGCGCAAAAACGTTTTGCTAAGCCCTTTTTTCACGGGGCGATATTTATCAACGTCTTGCTCTTGCGCTATTTTTTTGGCGATCTGCAAAATCTCTTCAGCGAAGAGGGCTGGCAAGAGGCCACAGAGGAGGCTTTGCCGGTTTTGCTGACCTCGGTCTTTTACCTGCTCAATTTGCGGGTCTATGTCTCGAAACTGTGGTTGTATCCAGGGATTATTTCGCTCAGTTTGGGTCTGTATTTTGGTTTGACAGGGTTTTTGCCTGTCGAAGCCACCTTGTTGATTTTCTCAGGGCTTGGGGCTTTCTGGCTGTGGTTGGCCCGCTATACTTCGGCCCACAGTGCTTTGAACCAGTGGTGGCAGGCCCTGATCGTATACCGCCTGCCCGATCTTGAGCCCGAAAGCGCTTTTGCCCGGATTCATTTGCGCGATCTGAGTTCGCCGTTTTGGACCTTTGGCCTGATCACGGTGCTTTGCAGTTTGGCTTTTTCGGCCCTGTTGATTCCCTGGCGACCATTGGCCTTGGCCCAGTCGTTTGAGTTGGCGCTTTTGACTCGCTCGGATCCGGCCTGGCTCTTTGCGCTTCAGGCTCTCAATTTCTTTGGGTTGGCCCTGCTCTTTTTTAAGGGGGCCCACCCGCGCAAGCAGCGTTTGCTCTGGCTTGATGGCATGGGGGTGGTTTGTCTGACGTTGGGATTTGCCTGGCTTTTGCAAGAACAGGCCCGGCCTGAATTGCTGCCGGTTTTCTTGAGTGGGGCGGGATTGTTTTGGAGTGGGCTCTGGTTTGTGCTCGGGCGGGGCTGGAGTGTGGGTTCGCAGCGGGTATTGGCGGTGGTCAGTTTGGCGCTGCTGGGGCTGGCCTTTGTCAGTTTGGGTCTGACCCGTGAACCTTGGATCGGGGGCCTGACTTTGGCTTTGCTGGTACTTGGTTCGGGATTGCGCCTGTGTCTCAAACCCCATTATTGGCAGCTTTATGCCCTCAGCCTTCTGAGTTTGATCGGACTTATCTTGCTCAAAGACGGCTTGCATATGCTGACCCCCACTCAGGCAGCCCTGATGCCTTTGTTGGGTGGCGGGCTGTTTACTTGGCTTTTTCTCAAGGCTGAGTATGATGGGCACGGTTCGGAGATGTCAGAAACGTCTTTTTCATTGCATTATCTGGGCTTGGGTCTTTTCTGGTTGGGGGTGCAAACCCTGGTTCAGGGGGCCCTTTGCTGGCGCATGTGGCAAGATCTGACCCTGGCGCAAACCCAGGCTCCCCCCGAATGGGGGTGGCTGGTGGTGCTCTTGGCTGTGGGGATTGCCCTTTGCCTGCGTCAACTCAATGTGGCTCTTTTAAATCCCTGGGTGCAGGGGGCGGCGTTGGCCCAGGTTTTGCTGGGACTCTTGCTGACCTTGTTTTGGCAGCCGCTCTTGCTCTGGGGTCTCTTGCTCTTGGCGGTCTGGTTTCGCCGCTTTTTTGTGCCCACTGCTGAACTGCTGCGTTGGGCTTGGTTTGCCTCACTTTTGGCACCCGCCTTTTTGGCGCTGGGTATGTACTTTAAAACCCCAGAACTGAGTGGTTTGGGGCTCTTAAGCTGGCGTTTGGTTCCGCTGGTGTTTTGGGCGGGCTTTTATGGCCGAGAGGCCCGAATGCACAAGGGCTCCCCCTGGCTCTGGTGGCTGAGTGTACTTACTGCTTATGCAGCTTGGTTGGTGCTTCTGTTCACGGATTTGGGCTGGTTTAATCAGCTGCAAAGCCTGATCGGTGCCAATCCCGCGGGGGTCTTGCTGATCCATGCTATTTTGCAGCCCTTTGCCTTGGCTTTGGTCTGGTTGGCCTGGTACACGCTCAAAAAACAGCCCGATCGCAACCAGCTCTTTTATTTGGGGTTGACCCTGCTGGTTTTACCCGGTTTTAGCTGTGCTTTCTTTGCCGATTCGCTGTCTTTGCGCCTGGGTATGTTGCTGGAGTTGGCCTTGCTCACAGGGGCCATGATCTACACGGCCTTTGGGTTGCAATTGCGGGCCTTTTTGCATGTGGCTTTGGTGTTTATCTCCCTTGCACTGGTGGGGGCGGTTTTGGCTATTTTGCTGCTGGGGCATTGGAGCTTGCGCTGGGGGCTGTTTATCTCCGCGGGTTTGGGTCTGATGGTCGCAGGCAATTTGCTGCAGTCCCGCAACCAGGCCTTGCGCTTGAATTTGGAAAAATTTCAGACGCGTTTGCTGAGCTGGGATTGACCCCTGCTCTGCTTTGGCTTGTGGGACGTCTTTTGCTACAATACCGAGCACAAGAGCAGGGTGAATCCAATCAAACACAGCAGGAGTTGATGGACAATGCAAATGCGTAAAATTGTGCTGGGTCTATTGTTGGCAATCAGTTTGGGGGCCAGTCAGGCTTGGGCCCAAAATTTTCAAGTGGGTGAGTTGGTCGATGCCTCGCGGGATGGCAAAGCCTGGTTTGAAGGCAAAATCCAGGGCTTTGAAAATGGGGAATATATCATTGTTTTGACTGGTTTTAGTGGCAGCCAAAACTATACCGCTGCTCAGCTTCGGGCGTTGGCCCCCGTCAATCTCAGTGGCAAGTTTCAAATCGGCGACAAGGTGCAATTGCGTTCAAACCAGCTCAAGACCACCATTCAAGACTTTCAGAATGGCCGCTATTTGGTGCGGGAGGCGGGGGGCAACCGCTGGTATTTGCCAGAAGACTTTGTCACCGCCCAGGTTCAGCAACAGGAAGCAGACCAAGAGGTCCAGCGCAAATATTATGCCACCTTTTGGAAAGACGCGCGCAAATACGAAACCACAATCAAAACCATGGGGGAGGCCTTTAACCCTCAGTTGAGTGGTTATTACAGCGATGTGCAGGTCAACGCCACCCAGATCAAGCAGCTCAAAAGTGAGTTGGATGCCCTGCACCAGCTTTGTCAGAGCAAATATGCGGGCCTGCAGAACCCCCCTTGGTTGAGTGGCCCACCCGCCAATAATCTGGAGCAACGCGGCGGTGATTGGTGTGCGATTGCGGCTCAGCGCCAGACCTTGCTGCCGCAATTGGTGATGCTTGATGTGCAGCGGCAGGTGGGGAAACGCCAGAGCATGACTGATATCCCCACCGATGGTAAGCAGACCACAGGTCTGGAGTATTATGTGGGCATGAAAAATGGCTTTGCCGAATTTAAAAAGCAATTGCAAGCGGATATGCACAAATACGATCAATTGTTAAAATCGGCAGGTTTTACCCAGGGTGTGGATTGGAGCCCTTTAGAAACCAAGTTTAACCGCCAAAAAGAGCGCTTAAAAACAGCCGTGGGCAATCGCGCAGCGTCTTTGCTCGATTGGAATGGCAACAGTGCCACGGCCCATGATGCGGGGGCCGAAAAGCTGGCCCAGCAGATGCTTAAACAGCGTGAGCCCGGTGCGACGATTTTCAAAAGTGGCGTGCGCACACCCCAGTGGATTGTGATTAAAAACAGCATTGGCATTCCCCTGTACAAATACCAGACGGTGGTCAGCTTGTTTGCAAACCCCAGCCGTTATGAATACTGTGTGCGGGAGCAGGCCATTGTGCGCCAGGATTATATCAATGGCAAATACAGTGGGCCCAAAGCCAAACACGATGCCCAGGTGTATATTCCCTGTCCTTGATCTTGGTGTTGACGTAAGCGCTGTTGAGGAGCTAACCCAACAAATGCTGCCCCTGCAGCGCAGCCATGAGTGCTCCGACCTGCTCAGGCTGAGACAGGGTACGTACGCTCACATTTTGTTGCACAGCCAAAGCCGCAGCGGTGCCTGCGGCTTGCCCCATGGCGTAACAATTGGGAATGATCCGCACCGCGCCCTGGGCTGAGAAGTCGGCAGAGAGGCAGCGGCCTGCCACAAGCAGATTTTCAATCTGCAGTGGAACCAAGCAGCGAAAGGGAATTTCGTGGTAGTCTCCGGCCTGCATAAAGTGCAGCCCCCCGCTTTTGTCGCGGCTGTGGATATCGATCGGGTAATTGTTGCGGGCCACGGCGTCGGGGAATTTGCGTGCAGCAAAAAAGTCTTCGCTGGTCAAGACATATTCGCCGACAATCCGGCGCGACTCGCGAATGCCGGGCATGGGGGCGATCTGAGAGATAAAGCTCTTTTCAAAGCCCGGCAGGTATTTGCGGCAAAAATGCCAGAGTTTGAGAATGCGGGTCTTGCCTTCAACCTGCACTTGGCTGCGTTGGCGAAAGTCGAGGGAATTCTTGAGCTGATCCAGGCGTGGGCAATTAAAAGCCACTTCACCCGGTCGGCCCGGCACCGTAAAAATCTGGAAATAAGCAGCGTCGTCTTCGCTGAGTTCACCGGCAGTCACGGCCTGCTGAAAGAGCGGGCTGAGTGGCCAGGGTTTGTCCCAGGTGCAGGCGGTGGTCCAGAGGGGGAGTTCGGGATCGTGGGGATTGTCTGTCCAGTCAAATTCACCCAGGCTTGCAAAATAGTCGCGGGCTTTGAGCAGATTGACTTGGCCCAGGTTAAAGCGCAGGGCCATGGGCTGATTGGCCTGATCGCTCTCGCGCCCGATGACCATGGGCACCCCGGCTTGAAAGGCCAAGTCGGCATCACCGGAGGCGTCGATCAAGACCTTGGCACGAATCAGGCCTCTGCCTGACTTTGTTTCAAAGATTGCCCCCTTTAAAATACCCTCTTCGACATGGGCCTGAGAGAAATACACGTGGTAGAGCAGTTCCACGCCTGCCTCAACGGCTTTTTGCTCCAGCACCAATTTGAGCATTTCGGGGTTGAACCAGCCCGCATTGCCATCTTTGTAAACGGCGGCATCGCCGGTCTCTAATAGGCTGTTTAAGACCTCTAAATAAATGCCCTGATTCAGGGGCTTGGCCTGCAGATGATTGGCCATCATCGGCGTGACCAGTGAGGCCGTGGAGGTGCCGCCCAAAAAACCATTTTGCTCGGCCAGCAGGGTATGCGCTCCGCTGCGGGCAGCGGCAATCGCGGCAGCAGAACCTGCGGAGCCACCGCCGAGCACCAAGACATCACATTCCACCAAGAGCGGAAGTTCAGACACACTCATCGGCAAGCCTCTAAGCAAACACGGGGCCCAATGCAAATAAACAAGCGCACGGGAGCTTAATTAGTCGGCTTGCGCGGTGCGACAGGCTTGGGTGTGGCAGGCGCTTGGGGGCGTCCGTCGATGCTGGGCGGGGTGGGGTTGGCGGGTGTCGGAGCGGGTGCTGCCGGTTTTTCTGGGCTGGCGGCCTTTTCGGGCGCAGCCACTTGTTGCCGGGTGCGCGCAGAAGCGGCGCGGATCTGACCCAGCATTTCACCTGAGCGACTGGCCTGATCGGGTACGTTTTCAACCAACATCTCTTTGTAATCCTTGGAGATTTTGCCAGCCATGCCATCGGCCCAACGCTGGTGCTTTTTGAAAAATTCAGACTTGTCAGCGTTTTGGCTGGCCCATTTGAGTTCAACTGATTTGCTGGTGAGAATGCCATCGGTCATCAGCAATTCTTGGTAGAGATAACCATCGTCTTTCATCTTGGCCTGAGCCTTGTCTGAAACCTTGTCGTAGAGCCAGCCCGAAACCGGGGCTGAGGTCTGGGGAATCAGCGGATGTAATTGGGTGGCAAATTCAGGTGTGGCATCGGGGGAGGCCATCCAGGATTTATAGATAAACTCGGTGCAATAGATATCGCGGTCGTCAAAGGTATTAAAGCCGTTGTCATAGCCCCGGCCCACCATCTTCTTTCCTTCTGCGATCACGGCCTTGCGGTCGGCTTCGGTTGCCCCTTTGACCTCCACAGCGATCATCACATCGCGGGGGTTGCGGCCATTGTAGCGCTCGATCGTATCCATAATCACGCCGGTGCCACCTGCGGGCTGCTGGACTTTTTTGCCGTTGATTTCAATTTCTGCACTGTGATCGGCGGCCAAGGAGTGCAGAATCATGCCTTCACCGTTGAGGGTGCCGGGGGCCATTTTCCACTTTTTCTCCAATTGGGCCTGCAACTCTTTGTCTTGGCCGACATAGATAATCCCGTGGATAAACGAGCCGTTGTTGCCGGTCATGATAATATCACCCGGCTTGAGATTGGCTTTGAGATCGGCCAATTCTTTGCGATCAATCGGGGGTAAGTTGTCTTGGGGAGAGGGCGCGGTCATGTGTTTGTCGACGAGCTTGAACCACTGTTTGCTGTCGTGCAGACCCAGGGTCGCGCGCATTTTGTCGTAAGTGGTGCGATCAAAGCGCTGAGAATACTCGGGTTTGCTGGTTTCGCCATTTTCAGCCACAAAAAAGGCGCGCTGGCTGCGCAGGCCCGTCTCTTTTTGGATGTGATTGACGGGTTTTTCGAAGAGTTGCAGGTTTTCCACATCTTTTAAAGAGCCCAGTTTTTGGCCCTTGTCGTGAATGGTCACTTGGTAGACGTCAAAACCCAGGCCTTTGCCGGGTTGTACGCGTTCCACGACCATTTCGGAGCCGGGGTTGGCTTTGGCATACGCCACCGCTTCGGCTTCGGTTTTGAAGGTCTGTTTGCGGTTAACGGTGACTTTATCGGCCAGATCAAGCGCACCTTCGTCATAGCTGCCAATCTGGAACTGGCTTTTGGCCGGCTCTGATGTTTGTGGTGTTTTGGGTCCAATCTGCATAATCTCTGCTCCTGAAAGCATTTTTTTGCCCAAAAGCCCGGTGGGTGAACCGGGCTTTGTGGGGGTGGAGGAGGCTAGAAAAGGGGGCTTCTAACGCACCAAATCGAATTCCATTAATACGTCTTCGGCAGCTTTGCCTGCACGCCCCACAGCCCCGGCGACAATCAGCGCCTGTTTGGGATTTTGGGCGGCAAAGACCAAGCCTCTGGCCGTTAGATCTGCGCCACTGCGCAGGCCGTTGCCAATCCATTCTGCGGTCTGAACGGGGTTGAGCCCCTTCAAGCTATCGAGCGGATTGAGGATAATTTTACCAATCTTGTCAAAGCCATCGCCAATTTTGTGGAAACCGTTGGCAATACCATTGAAGACCTTGCTGGGAGCCTGAATCACTTTGTCGATGCCACCACCGATCAATTGACCCACGGTGCGGCTCTGCTCTGCGGCCACGGTTACGACTTCTGCGCTTGTCAGGGCAGGAGCGACGTTGTCGACGGCCTGGGCCATTTCAACCATGGTCTGAGGTGTCACTACATGGGCGACTTCATCGGCATTTTGCATCATTTTGCCAACGCTCTTCATGGCGCCACCGCCGCCGCCACTGGCTGCATTCATCGTTCCACTCATCACGGTTTTGCCAATTTCGATATTGCCGATGTTGATATTGACTGTGGCGCCTGCAGCGACATTTTCAACATTCACCAGTTTTTCAATCAAAACATCGCCTACTTGGCTGGTGACATTATTTGCAGCGCTGCCCCCTGCGACTTTGCCCACATCATCAATCACATCGGTAATCGGTGTCGTGACAGCGGGTGTTGGGGTGGGGGGAACAGGTGGGGGCGTGGGTGTTGGCGTCGGCCCTGGTGGGTTTCCAGGGGGCTTGCTGCCATTAAAGCTGGCGGCAATCACGGTCACGTCAACGGCCAAACGGCCAACGGCCTCACCATAACGGCCCTGCTGAATCGCTTGAGAATAGGGTTTGACAATGCCATTGGCGATTTTAAAGGGGAGGGTGACAATGCCTTCAGCGGTTTGAATGGGGTTGCTGATGGCATGAACAGCCACACCGCCGACCCATTTGGCTGAATTAATCGGGTGGGTGACGACATTGCTGGCCACTTTGCCCAAAAAGAACAATCCATGGCCCATATCGTAGATCGCTTTGCCAGCACCTGTAAAAACACCTGCCACAAAATCACCGGCATTTTTATCGCGGGTGGATTCATAATTGTCGACTTTCATGGTGGGGGGCTGCATGGGCCCAGACTGAATGGGCAAGCTATAGCTGGGGGTATAAGGGGCAGCATAAGGCGCAGCATAAGGGGCCGGAGCATAGCTCGGTGCGACGGCTTGCTGATAACCGACAGGGTTCATTCCTGCCAGCAGGGCCGCTTGATTGCTGTTGTAACCGATGGTCATGATGTCCTCCAGGGCATAATCTCCACAAGTATTATCCTAACATCCTTTTGAGATCTTACGTCAAAAAAGAAATTTGTTTCTAAAAGGCCCTTATGTTTAGATTAAATTTTGTAAAGTTCGGGGGCTTAAGCACCCAGATGCATCAGCAAAAACCGAATCACAGCATCGGCATCCGACATATCTGCTGCCGGGGGCAAAAGCCCCCAAGCACGGGCAATTTCATCGGGGCCATAACCCAGAGCCAAGAGCGTCATTTCAACTTCTTCTTGTACCCCCGGTTCCAAGGGGCCTTCTGTGATTGCCACGGGCACATTTGGGTAGAGCTTGGCGAGTTTTTCGCGCAGTTCGAGAATGATCCGCTGGGCGGTTTTTTGGCCAATGCCAGGGGCCCGGCAAAGCACCTTGGGCTGATTGCCTGCAATGGCACCGACAATTTCAGCCACATTTAAAGCCGAGACAATCGCCAAGGCGGTGCGCAAGCCGACGCCACTGACTTTGTTCAAGAGCAAAAACAACTCTTTTTCTTGGCGGGACTCAAAGCCAAACAGTTCCATGCTGTCTTCGCGGTGGGCCAGCCAGGTCAAGATCGTCACTTCATTTTGACTTTCGCTCTGCAATTGCAGACGGTAGCGCTCACTTAACTGGATTTCGTAACCCACGCCCTGAACATCGAGCACCACATTTTGGCTGCCAAAGTGAACCGGTTTGCCCCTCAAAAAGGCGATCACCCGACCTGCTCCTTGGCACGATTCCAGAGTTGGTCCCACTCTTTTAAAGAGAGGTCTTTTAAGCTGCGGCCATCCAATTCCTTTTCCATGGCCTGAAAACGCCGCCGAAAGCGGGCATTGGTTTGGCGCAGGGCATCTTCGGGGTCGAGTTTGTACCAGCGCGCCAGATTGACGAGGGTAAAGATCACGTCACCCAATTCATGGAAGATCGCTTCGGGTTCGTCTTGTTCACAGGCTTCGAGCAATTCGGCGTATTCTTCGGCAATTTTGTCGAGCACCCCCTGGCGCTCGGGCCAGTCAAAGCCCACATGGGCCACTTTTTTGCCAATTTTTTCGGCCAAACTCAGCGATGGCAAGGCTGCCGGTAGATCTGCCAGCACAGAGAAAGGTTCCGAATCCAATGCTTTGGCGGCTTTTTCTTGGGCCTTGAGTTCTTCCCATTGTTGTTTGACTTCTTCGGGGGTGTCGAGGGTTTGTCCTTGGCCAAAGACATGGGGGTGGCGGTAGATCAGCTTCTCAGCAATACCGCGTGCCACTTCATCGAGTTCAAAATCGCCTTCGTCTTGTGCCACTTGCGACTGCAAGTAGACCTGCAGGAGCAGATCTCCCAATTCCTCGCAGATCGCCTCGGGGTCTTCTTGCTCAATGGCATCAACGACCTCGTAAGCCTCTTCGAGCACATATTTGCGCAGGGTCTGGGGGGTCTGCTTGAGATCCCAGGGGCAGCCGCCTTCTGGGTCGCGCAGCCGGGCCACAACCCAGCGCAGGTATTCAAGTGGTGCCAGGGTCTCTGGGCCCCCCACAGGCAGGTACAAGGTGGTCAAATGGTCGATCCAATCCACCCGGTCGAGATCTTCGAGTGGGAGTGTTTCGACCTGTTGATCGGCACAACCTGCTGCGCGCACCAGTACAATCTCACTCTCGGGTTCGAGGCGTTCGAGCAGGGTCAATTTGACTTCGGAGGCCACGGGCAGAGAATAGATCTGGGTGATCAATTGGGGTTTGCGAAAGTCGAGTTGGCTGGGTTCCAGGCTGAGGGCATCGAGAATCACCAGACCATTGCTGGGATCGACACCCACCGCTTCGAGTACCACATCGACACAGCTGACAGCGGTATGTAAAAGCACTTCCACGCTGTGCTGCTTGGCCCCCGCCAAAAGTTGTTGCACGGTGCTCTCTGCCACCAGCGGGTGGCCCGGCACCGCATAGACAATCTGGCCTTGGGCGGCGACCTCTGACCACAATTGCCCAACAATCCGCTGATAGAGGCTGTCAAAATCGTTGGCCTGTTCATAAAAGCTGTCAAAGCTGGTAAAGGTGCAACCCCAGGCCTGCAGTTCTGGCACGGTTGGGTGAACCGCCGTGCGCAGATAGACCGGATTGCCAGCCATCAGCAAGTCGCGGGTTTCTAAAGTCAAAAAGCGGGCGGGGCCCGGTCCGAGCCCCACCACGTTAATGCGTCGGGTCATGATCTTTAATGATCGTGTCCGTCACCGGCTTTGGTTTCGGTCTGGCCGGCGGGGGCTTCACCGGGTGCGCCTTGGCCGGGTTGTCCAGGCTGACCTTCAACGGGTTTTTCACCAGGCTTGCCATCAGCTGCAGGTGCAGCGGGCGGAGCGGCTGTCATTTTTTCGTTGATCTCAATTTTGGACTTTTCTTTGAGCTGTTTGAGCCAGTCTTCAAAGGTTTTTTGTTTTTTCTCGCGATCAAGTTGGGCACGGATGCTCTCCTTGACTTCGGCAAAACCTTTGGTCATGGCGGGCACGGAGGCACCGCGTTTGATAATGTGGTAACCAAAGCGGGTTTTGACGGGAGCTGGGGTCAACTCTCCCTCTTTGAGTTTCCATGCAGCATCTTCAAATTCAGTCACCATCATCCCTTTGCCAAAAGCACCCAATTCGCCACCGACATCTTTGTTGGAGGTGTCATCAGAGTTTTCTTTGGCCAATTTGGCGAAATCGGCGCCGCCTTGCAATTGGGCCAAAAGTGCATCAGCCTTGGTTTTGGCCTTGGCTTCTTGGTCTTTTTTGCCCTCTTCAGCTTTGACGAGAATATGCTGGGCCTTGATTTTTTCAGGCTCTTTGTACATATCCATGTGGCTGTCATAGTATTTCTTCAGCTCAGGTTCGTCAATTTTGACTTTTTCGATGACCTTCTGATAGAGTTTGCTGAGCAAAATCTGCTGTTTAAACTGGGTTTCAAATTCTTCGTAGGTGTATTTATTGCGCTCAAGATCTTCGTCAAAGGTCTTGCGGTTGCCTTGGTAGCGCGCTTTGAGCAATTCATCAAATTTGCTCTTGAATTCGTCTTCTTTGACATCGAGGCCCATGGTTTTGGCTTCCTGTTTCATCAGAGACATTTCAACCAGGGAGTTCATGATGTTTTTCTTGAGATTGACCAACATGGTCTGGCCGGCGGCAGAGTTAAAGTCCATGCCGATTTGTCCGGCGTATTGTTTCTTGGCCCGCTCGACATAAGTGGCAAATTCTTCGGTGCTGATTACCTGGCCATTGACTTTGGCGGCAAAGGCGGTTTGCCCGGCCCAAATAAAGCTACCGGCGGCGGCAACGCTGCCAATGATCAAGGTGGACACAATGGCGATCACGCCAACTTTGGTGCCCTTTTTCTGTTGTTCTGTCACAGTCACTGTTCCTTCTTTCGTCGCAAATCATCTTCTCCAGTGTACCAGAGGGGCTCTCGAACTGTTCAGATCATTGGGAAATCTGTGCAGCCAAGTTGCTGCGCCTTGGGCTGTTGGGGCAATTAAAAGCCGCAGGCTGGAAAATTGCGCCTGCGCGGGACTTGTTAAAACGACCGGGCCTTTAAGGGGGTATTAACGATGTTTGTTGAATGGTTGTTAATGGGGGGAGGTCATTTATTATTATCTTGACACAGAAATATATTCATAAATACGGCGAATAGATTAAGCCAATCCAAAATACTCAATAAACGCCCACGCGGTGATGTCACCCTTTATCATATTGTACTTTTGACTCTGTTGAAACACTTCAGAAGGCACTCCTCCAGCTGCAATCCCGTGATAAAATCGAGTAAAAAAATCTTGAGAAGCTTTATCTAATAATGGCGTGGTGCTGGCAATACAGGTTGATGCCCCCAAAGACAAAAATAAAGGTACAAAACCTGATGGATTGTGCAAGTCTGTGTGGTTCATCGCTCCTGTGTGGCACAGGGCCAAACTGACCAAGGGTTTGCTGCTGGAAGCAAACGATGGGAAGTGGCTTGCCAATTCTTCATAAGTCAGGGAGCTATTATTCATTCCATCTGAAAGT
>JBFWRL010000074.1:0-25618 GCA_050248915.1 Candidatus Sericytochromatia bacterium | reverse complement strand
CTCATGGCCTTACTCCTTGAATCTGTTTAAATCCTCAGTGGTATACATTGTAGCCCAGGTCACAGCACATCCCACGGGGAAGGGCCGAAAATCTGATGCTGAAAGCCTTTTCCCGCAAAAAACACACACCGCCGGGATATCTATCCCGGCGATCAGTGAGAAAGTTCAGTTAAAGCTTACTTGCGGGTATAAGCTTTGAGGAAGTTGCCCCAACCTTTGGTCTCAGCGAACAGGAGCACGCTGGGATTGTCATAAACTTGTTTGTAGCTCATGGTGGAGGTGGGGAAATAAATCACAGCGCCGGTGGCGTTGGGATTCATGCGGTCAAAGCCATTGGCAATCACGGCTTTTTTGTAAGCGGCTGCGGCGGCGGCACCACTGCGGCTGGCGGGGAGCAGTTGCAAGAAGTGACCGAAGTCAGCTGCGTCGCGGTTGTAGAAGGTCTGGGTTTTGCTGCGAGCGGCATCGATGGCAGCTTTGTTGGCGGGCAGACCAGCGGCCAGCTCAGCACCAAAGGCATTGATGGCGGCAGTCAGTTCGCCAGTGACGACATTTACGTCCAGAGCAGACAGGGTGATATCGCTACCACGTTGTACGCCGGTGGCATAGGATTTGATATAGCTATCAACCATGTGTTTGCCGAGTTGAGCAGCATCCCAACCAGAGTTCTGGGCCAGGCCGCCAACATAAGAGCGGTATTCCCAACCGTCGCCGGGTTCGAGTTCTTCAGAAGAAACCAATACTTTGGCCAGGCCTTTGACTTGGTAAGCGGTTTCGAGGTAGCTCATCAGGCAGGTATCAAAGCCCATGATGTCCACAGGGCCACCGATATTGCGGGCGGCAGCAGCCAGAGCGGGGTTCAGGTCTGCCATTTTCATTTCGCCACCATTGTCGTCGGAGGCGAAGTTGCGGGAACCATCAGCAAAGCGGCTCTGAATGCCATTCATGGCACCAATCTGGGTGGGAACGAACATTTCAAAAGTAGAGGCTTCGCCACCGCGGCGGACGGCACCACCACCGTGATTCCAGATGGAGATGGAATTTTTCTGAGCGGGGAAGGTTTTGGTGACCCAATCAGAGAAAGCGGCAAAGATTTTGCCGTCGCCGGAGTCAATTTCGCCACCGCTGGTGGGCATAAGGGGGTTGGCAATCTTTTCGGAGACGATGGTGCTGTTCAGACCGGCGGGATCAGCTTTCATGCGATAGACAGCGGAGTCACCTTGTTTGGCACCGTCGAAAAGCACGACCACTTCGATGTCGTTGGCGGCTGCGCCAGCGTCATTCAGACCGGCTTCAATTTCGTTCAAGTCTTTCAGACCTGCGGTGTAGAGGTTGTTGTCTGCAGCCATGTGGATGGCAACCAGCCATTTTTTGCCATTGCGGGCGCGGCTGAGAGCGTTGACCTGGGTGCGATTATTCAATGCATTGATAGCAGCGCCCTGGGGGCCGGTCAGTCCAACGGGACCGCAAGCAGCCATAGTACCGACGGCAGAGGCCAGTGCGGCGAGAGCGGAAGCTTTTTTGAGAACCTGATTCATGCGTAAACTACCCTGAACTTTCTTTGTTTGGTTTAAATTGAATTTAAACTTACTTGATTCAATCTTAATATTCTTTTAACTAAAAACCCCTTTCCCCTTGCTAAAAAAGTGAAGAATTTTTGTTAAAAAATATTAAGCAACAAATATGAAACATGTGCTTTAATCCGCAGATAGGGATCCGAGCATCCCTGAATTTTAATACAGAGAAATCACAGAAACAAGGCCTGTTTGCGAGGAAAATGTGAAAAAAACACTTTTGGAATGTGTGCCGAATATTAGCGAAGGTCGCGATCCCCTGGCACTTCACGCTTTGTACCAAACATTGTCACAATTGCCCGAATTACAAATCCTGGATTATTCTGCTGACCCCGATCATCACCGCTCTGTCTGGACCTGGGCTGCTCCCCCTGATGTGATTGAACAGGCCCTGAACATGTTATTTCACTGGGCAGAGAGACAGATTGATCTGTCCAGGCACCAAGGTGCACACCCCCGCATCGGGGCTGTTGACGTGATTCCCCTGATTCCCCTCCAGGGAATCAGTCAGAATGAGGCTGTGCAATTTTCCCAGGCTCTGGCTGGCCGTCTGGCCCAGCGTTTTCAGTTGCCCATTTTTTTGTACGAGCAATCTGCTTCTCAGCCAGAGCGACAGAATTTGGCCGCCATTCGCAGGGGGCAGTTTGAAGGTTTGAGCGAAAAATTAAAACAACCAAGCTGGGCCCCTGATTTTGGCCCGGCTCAGCCCCATCCGAGCTTGGGAGCGACAGCCCTGGGCGTCAGGGATTTTTTGATCGCTTTTAACCTCTTTTATGGTAAACAGGAATTATCCGCCGTCAAAGCACTGGCCCACAGGCTCAGGGCCAGCAGCGGTGGTTTGCCTGCGGTCAAAGCCCTTGGCCTGTGGTTGCCCCAGCGTCAATGCGCTCAACTCTCTTTTAATCTGACAGATTTTCGGATCACCTCTCTTCAGCGCTTGATCCAGGCCGTCTTCAAGGAAGGGGCGAAGCTGGGCATTGAACCGGAGTCGGGTGAGATCATTGGTCTGATTCCTGCTGACGCCGCTTGGCCGGGCTTTGAGGCCGATCTCAAACTGATGGATCCGCGCGATGTGATACTCGAATACCATCTGCGCAGTGTTTAAATTTGGCCAAGAATAAAGCCGCAATGACAATCTCAGACAAGGGTGGTATTATCAAAGCAGCAAGTGAAAATCCCAGCCTTTATTGCGCATGCTGCTAACGAGGAGATACCTTTTTGATGCCATCCGCTTCTCTCTCTCGCATTATTCAGGATACCCACGCTTTGCCCTCTATTCCAGGGGTTGCCAGCCGTCTGCTCGAACGTCTGCAAGATCCTGAAACCCATGCCGCTGAAATCAGCACTCTGATCGAAATGGATCCCGCGCTCAGTTTAAAGGTTTTGCAATTGGCCAATTCGGCTATGTTTGCCCCCGCCAGTCCGGTGCATTCAATCGAAAGAGCGATTATGCTCTTGGGTTTTAATACCGTTCGTTTTTTAATTACCGGGGTGGCAGTTCTACAGGTGGCCCAAAAAATGCCCGAAAACGAAATTATCAATCCCGAGAGTTTTTGGCGCTCGGCCTTTCGCGGTGCTGTTGCCGCCAAATATTTTGCCGAGCAATGCGATTATGCCGAATCCAATGAAGCCTATTTGGCGGGGCTGATTCGCGAAATTGGGCGAATTGCCCTGATTCAATGTGCTTATGAGACCTATTTGGCTGTGGTGCAAGCCGCCCGCGAAGCAAACGTGCCAGTGGTAAACAAAGAAAAAGAGCTATTGGGATTTACCCATGCAGATGTGGGGGCGCTGCTGGCGGTCAAATGGAATCTCGATGAGGGGCTGGCGGGTGTGATTGCCGCCTATCCCTTTCCTTGTGATTATCCCGATCTGAACAATTTGCCGCTCACCACCATTTTACATCTGGCCGACCGCTTTGCCTCTCTAGATAACCCTGGCCCAGAGCT
Organism: Candidatus Sericytochromatia bacterium; assembly: GCA_050248915.1. Classification (GTDB taxonomy): domain Bacteria; phylum Cyanobacteriota; class Sericytochromatia; order UBA7694; family UBA7694. The sequence continues at coordinate 22,095 of JBFWRL010000074.1, read as the reverse complement.
GTTTCCACAGCTCTTCGCCGAACTGGATCCCCTGGTGGCTCAACACTGGGCTCAAGCGCAAGATCTCAGCCCAGAAATCTTGGAAGCCCATTGGCAAACCTTAAAACCTTTGCTGGAACAGGGCAACCTATTCATCTAAGCTCTTCTGGGCCCGTCTATACGCATTTAATCACATCCGTTCTCAATTAATGAATGGACTTGGTGTTGCTTTAAAAACAGGTATGGTATATTGTGTTAAGTCTGCAAAGAAACATACAAAACTTAGCACAAACAACGCACTTTTAAATTAATCAAAATTATAAACACTGAAAGGAATCAAGAAAGAATATGGCAGCTGATCCCTCCATTCTCTCCTCTTCCGTTATGGCCGCAGCCGGTGCAGTAGGCCTCGCTGGTATCGGTGCTGCTATCGGTATCGGTATCTCCTCTAGCAAAGCGCTCGAAGGTATGGCCCGCCAGCCAGACGCAGAGCCCTTGCTTGCCCGTAACATGATTCTCGCCATGGCATTTATGGAAGCTATCGCTATTTACGGGTTGGTCGTTGCTCTGATTCTGCTGTTTGCAAACCCCTTTAAATAAATTGCAAAACAGCGGTCTTCGTTGTCCCGTCTGAAGTCTTAACGGCCTCAGCGACAGCGGTTGCAACTGCCCACTAAAAAGCTTAAAGCCAGCTGATTTCAGCTGGCTTTTGTTTTGGCTTTTGGGGGTCATTTCGCTGCTGGTTTAAAACGTCACAAGCAGCCCTCAGGAGGATTAGCGGCGGGGTTGAACCTGCTGGCCTTGCATGGCGTCGATCATCAGCGGGGGCATTGGCGACATCTGGGGGATTTTCCAGACCAGGCGCTGATCTTGCATTTGCAATTCGAGGGGAGAAACCGGATAGGCCACAAATTCAGAATAACTGCGGGCCTTTTTTAAGACCGCAGAGCTGTCGTAGGTCCAGGCCCTGACGGCAAGTGGTTCTAATCCAGCCAAGCTGCCTGCGCTGATTTCTTGGGAGCCCATTTGCAAATGTTCGCTGCGGGAGAAAACCCGGAAGGCTTTGCCTGGGCGATTGGGAGAGACAAAGGCAATGGTCCAACTGGCGTCGATGGGCGTGTCATTGAGCCCATTGGCTGAGATAAACCGGCCTTCGAGCGAAACGGGTTCGGCCTGGGGAGACCAGCGCAGCGCCAGCTCTTCGGCCTTGGCAAAAATGTCTTTGGCTGTGCCAATGGTGGGGCGGGTGATGGCCTGGGGCGCTGAGAGGCGCTGAAGTTGCACCGGCGGATTGCCAACGGGGGTAAAAGTGGGCGCAGAACTACATCCCACCAGCAAAAGCAGATTCAGGGCCGCCAAACCAATGCCGATTGGGGATAAAAAGTTGGCGCTCGCTGTTGGCATAAAATCAAAGTCCTTTGCTGTGTGAACGGGTAAATTAAACCTATCTTATCATAAACTATAGATTATATTTTCACCATTCTTGTGTTACAACCGACAGTTCAGAGGCATTTTCTTGTGAGAATCAGGCCGGGAAGGTAAACTGCACTGAAGGGTCTTAACTGCTCCGAGCAAAGTGATTATCAAGCTGAAAGGCAGCCCAAGCTGATTCCTGAATATGCAAAAAATAGGTGTGATTACCTGCAAAGATTATCCCGATTTTCAAAAAGACGAACAATTGCTGAGCTTGGCTCTTCCTGCTCTGGATCTGGCGGCCGAACCCGTGATTTGGGAAAACGCGGCCCAAGGCCAACACGATCTGAGCCCCTACGCGCTGTTGGTCTTTCGGTCCTGCTGGAATTACCACTACCACCAGGCGGCCTTTGATGCTTGGTTGAACGATTTAGAAGCACAGGCCTTGCCGGTCTGGAACCCCGTTTCACTTGTGCGCTGGAACTTGAATAAACGCTATCTGCTGCAATTGCAGGCCGCCGGGGTCTCAATTGTACCTACCCGCTTTAGCGAACCGGGTGAGCTGGATTGGGTCTCCCAGGCCCAAGCCCAAGACTGGCAGGACTATGTGATCAAGCCGATTGTTTCCGCCTGGGGGGCCAATACCTACCGGGTCAGCCGCGAAGAACTGCCGGGCCTGGAAGAAAAAATACGTCCCCAGGCCCAAGCGGTGGGCCTGATGTTACAGCCTTTTGTGCCCCAAATTGCCGAAGGGGAGTGGTCTTTGGTCTATTACAAAACCCCAGAAGGCCAGCGTTTCAGTCATGCCTTTGTGAAACGGCCTGCGCTGGGGGCCTTTCTCAGCCACGAAGAATTTGGCGCGAGTTGGGCCCCGGCTGAGGCGGCCCCGTTTATGTTTGAAACCGCCGAGCAGGCTTTGGGCATTTTGCCCGGCGATTGGCTCTATGCACGTATTGATGGCGTGGTGGTCGGACAGCAATTTTGGATCATGGAGCTGGAGGTCTTTGAACCCAGCCTCTATCTGGCCGCCGATCCCGGTGCCCCTGGGCGTTTTGCCCAGGCCTTGGCCGCTTATTTGGTTTAAGCCGAGAATCTGCAAACCATGGCCTCACCCAAAACCAATGCAGCTAGGATTCTCGACCAACTCGGAATCACCTATGATTTACTCAGTTATGATGTCGATGACAGCGATTTAAGCGCCCCCGCTGTAGCCCAGAAAATTGGCCTCGAAGCGGCCCAGACCTTTAAAACCCTGGTGGGCAAAGGCGACAAAACCGGGGTGCTGATGGCCTGCCTGCCCGGTGATGCCGAACTCAACCTCAAGGCCCTGGCGGCTGCCAGCGGCAATAAACGGGTTGAGCTGGTGGCCCTCAAAGAGGTGCAGCCCCTAACGGGGTATATCCGGGGCGGGGTCTCACCGCTGGGGGCGAAAAAGGCCTATCCGGTTTTTCTCGATGAGCTGGCGCAGGTATTTGATCGCATTGCCGTCAGTGCCGGCCAGCGCGGCCTGCAGCTCTTTTTGCAACCGGAAGATCTTCGCCGGGCCTGCCACGGCGTCTGGGCGGCCTTGAGCCAATAGGGCGTTGCTGAGCTTGAGCAAGCTGCGCAAACCGCGATTGGGCCAATCGGCAGCCATTTTAAGGTTTGTTTCACGCCGCAGGGCCCCAAGCCAATCCCCTGGCGTGAGCGCGTGGTGCATGCCATCGAGCGAAAAAATCTGAATCTCACTCACCCCAGCCTGCCGGGCCGCTTCACAGTCTGCGGCCAATTCTGAAGGATCTTTATACCCCGACTCACTCAATTTGCCCACGGTGCCCACCACCCCCAAGGCCGCCTGCACCTGCAATTGCTGCCCAAAACATGTGCGCGCGTCTTCAAAATAGCCTTTGACAAAGTGGGGTGAGAGCGCAAAACCCAACAGATCGCGAAAGCTGCTGCGGTAGGTCATGAGTGAAAGGGCATCCCAGTTCACCCCCGTCACCGGCAATTGCAAGAGCTCCTGAAAACAGGTATTGCTCGCCTGGGCATCTTCGACCACCAGGGGATAAGTCACAGCCCAGGCCTGGGTGCCACGCTGGTGCAATTCGTGTATCAGTTGATTATAGACCTCCCGCGCTTCTGCCAGTTTGAGCGCCCGCTGGCTCTGGCGCAAATGGCTCCAGAGCGCAGGCAAGTGGCGCTGCAATAAGAGCTGGCGCAAATGCAAGCTATCTGCCAGCGAAGGCTCTAAATCTGCAATCAAAACGGGCAGCGGCAATTGTTCGGCGGCGATCCAATCCATCAACCGGTGGGCGGTTTCGGCAAAGATCTCGGCATTGCCTGCATGGGGCCAATAGCCCAAGGCATCGGGCAGGAGCAACCAAGCCCGTACAGGCACTTCCAGCAGCGCGGCCCGGAGCAACAGCGCCCGCAGTTCGGTGCTGCCGATTTGGCTGGCGGGAATCGCCAAATTGAGGGCCAGTGCGTGTTTCTGCAAAAGTGGCAGATCTCCGGCCACCCAATGATAAGGCATAAATTCGGCCCAGAGGGCATACGTAGGGTTCATCTGGTCTTGTGTCTTTAATTTGCCTTTAAACAGGGTGATCTTTTGCATGATAGACGCTTTTTTGAGAATTTGGCAAAAAAACAGGCCCAAGGGGCTTGAAATTTATTTCAATTGTGACCTACAATACAATTATGCATACACTTAAACACAGCTATTTAGAAGATTCTTCTTTTGAGACTGCTTTAAAGACCTATGCACCTCAGGCCGTCCCTGCGCCTGAGTGGGTCCCCTTGGCCTGGGAAGGGGAAAAACCCTCTGTCGATGAGCTGGAAAGCCATCTGACAGAATTGGAAGGGCGCATCGAAAAGGGCCAGGCCCTGATTCAGGCCTACCGCGAAGCCCACCAAGGTACCGACAATCTCCGACTGATGCGCCAATTGCAAAAGCTGCGTCGGGAAAAGGCCCATGTTCAGCAGCAATTGCAGCTACTCGCTTCCCAACGTCCCCTCGACTTTCAGGCCGAATTGCGCAAACGTGCCCAAATGGCCTATCAAGTTCTGTTGGCGCTGAATTTGCGCGGTGAATACGATACCCCTTATTACGTGGAACAGGAAGAGATTGTCAGACGTTACATGCGTGAGCACGAGGAGGGCTTCGCAGAACTCTACGATTTCGCCGGAACCCTTTAGCGCGCTATACTGGGTGGAAAACTCCCTGGAGCCACCATGTTTATTCGGTCGATTCCCTGCCTCCAAGACAATTACGCCTATTTATTGCGCTGCGATGTAACCGGCCAAACGGCGGTGGTTGACCCCTCTGAGGCCCCACCTGTGTTAGACGCCCTGAAACAAGCGGGCCTGTCTTTGCATGCCATTTTAAACACCCACCATCACTTCGACCACACCGGTGGCAATGCCGAGCTGCTGCGCCATTTTCCCGGTATTCCGGTCTATGCACATGAATCCGATCGGGGCCGCATTGCCGGGCAAACCCATTTTCTCGCAGCAGGGGATGTCTTTACATTGGGCCAGCTCTCGATTCAGGTCTTACACAATCCGGGCCACACCCATGGGGCTGTCTCTTATGCGGTGCATGATGCCCTTTTTACCGGCGACACACTTTTTGGTGCGGGCTGTGGCCGGGTCTTTGAAGGCACCCCGGCTCAAATGTACCACTCCCTGAATCAGGTGATTGGCGCTTGCCCAGAAAATACCCGCCTGTTTTTTGGCCACGAATACACGCGCAAAAATCTGGAATTTGCTTTACACGTCGAACCCGACAATCCGGCCATTGCCGACCGTTTAGCCGCCGTTTCGACCCTGGTTCAAAGCGGGCATTTTTCGACGCCTTCTGAACTGGGTTTGGAGCGTTTAACCAACCCCTTTTTGCGCTGCGCGGCTCCCGCCGTGAAAGCCTTTGTGCAGGGCATTGAAGCCGACAATCCACTCACCCCGGTTGAGGTCTTTCGCGTCTTGCGGGCCCAAAAAGATCGGTTTTGAGTTTAACCATGTCAGAGAGCAGCTTATCTGAAAACACCGACCCCGATTGGCTCGACGCCCAAAAAGCTTGGGAAGAGGGCCTGCACGACAAGGCCCGGCTCAAGCTCGAAAAACGGCTCAAAAACAATTCTCAAGACGCGCCAGCCCTGGCCTTGCTCGGCCAGGTTGCTCAGGCTCAGCGCCTCTGGAAAGAGGCCCGTCGCCACTTTGAACAGGCCCGCGACTTGGCGCCCGAAAGCCCTGAATACACCCATTTATTGGCCCAGTGGTTTGTTGCCCGCCAAGGGCTTGCCGAAGCCGAGGCCCTGTATGCCCATTTTTTGCAAAAATACCCAGGCCATCCTGCCCTGCGGGTCGAATACGCTGCCCTGCTGGGGGCCCGCGGGGCCCTCAACGAAGCCGAAACACAGCTCAAAACCTGTTTGGCCGACTTTCCCGAGCAGCTCGACGCCTGGCTGCTCTATGGCAATCTGGCCGCAGCCATGGGGCAGTTTAAAACCGCTGAAAATGCCTATCAAGAAATTATCACCCGCCAGCCCAAATTGCCCGAAGTCTACCGCCGCCTGGGCCAACTGGCGCTGATGCAAGGCCAACCAGAGCAGGCCATCAGCCAGTTTGAGCAGGCCCTTGCTCTCGATCGCAACGACGCCGAAAGTTGGAGCAATGTGGGGGCGGTCAAGCTGATGATTGCCCAGACCGCTGCTGAAAAAGGCGAGGCCATTCGGGCCTGCATGCAGGGCTTGCTGCGCGACAACCGCAACCCCCAGATTCTCGCCAATATTGGCCTGGGTTTTTTCCAATTGGGGCTTTACAGCGAAACCCTCTTTTATCTCGATCAGGCCCGCAGCCTGGATTCGCAGCTACAAATCGGGGATTTTGAATTGGGTATGTCGTTGCTTAAAATCGGCAAACCCGGTCATGCCTTGGCATATTTGCAGAATTGCCTCAGTGCTGCCACAGAGCCACCCGAAAACCTGGCCCAGGTGGCCGCTTGGCTGGGGTATATCCACGCCCAGCACGGGGATCTGGTGCAGGCCCAAAAAGACTATTTGGCCCTGGAGGCCATCGATTCCCAGCAAGGCGGGCAATGGCTGGCGGCTTCACTTTTGCCCCCCATTGCAAGCTCAGAAGCCGCTTGGCAAGACTATGCCCAACATTACCGCCGGGCCCTGGCCAAATTGCATCAGGCATCACCCCCCACTCTCACCCAAATGCCCGTGGACATGCCAGGCCTGTTTTGGGCCTACCACAGTGAAAATGTCAGGCCCGAGCAAGAAATCCAGGCCCAGCTCTGGCAAGGTGCGCTGCAAGAGCAGTTGCGCTGCACCACACATCCCCTCCGGCCCCAGGCTCCCTGGCGGATTGGCCTGGTCTCTCGCTATTTTCACAATCACTCAGTGATGGGGGTCTTTGCCCGCCTGATTCAGGCCCTGAGCCAAGAACCCAACTTTGAAGTCGAGCTGTTTATGCTCGGGCCCAGTGGTGAAGATGCCACCACCGCCTTTTTGAGCCGCCTGTCACTCAAGCGCCATTTTCTTGGCGGCCAAGACCTGGCCCAGGTGAACAGTCAGATTCTTGCCAGAGACCTGGATGTTTTGATCTACCCCGAATTGGGCATGGATCCCTTGACCTTTGCCTTGGCCTGCTCGCGAATGGCCCCTTACCAAGCCGTTTTGTCTGGGCACCCCGTCACCACCGGCCTCAACACGATCGACGGGTATATTTCAAGCAAATGGCTCGAACCCGCTGAAAACGCCCAGGAGGCCTATTCTGAAAAGCTGGTGTGCCTCGATGAATTATTGCCTGACTTTCCCTTTCCGGCGCCGCCCAGCCCAAGCAAAAGCCGCTCTGAACTGGGCCTGAAGCGGAAACACGTCTACCTCTGCCCCATGATGTTGTTTAAGCTGCACCCGGCCATGGATGCGATCTTTGCTGAAATTCTGGCCCGCGACCGCGAAGCGGAGATCCTCTTTTTTCAATACCCGCCTTATTCGCTGCACGACGGCATCGAAAAAATCCTGCTCAAGCGCTGGGCGCGCAGCATTCCCCAGGCCAAGCGCCTGCGCTTTTTGCCGTGGGCCTCGCGCGAAGACCTGCTGCGCCTGATTCAACACGCCGATGTGGTGCTCGACAGCTTTCCCTTTGGCGGCGGCAATACCAGCTATTTGACCCTGGCAATGGGCACCCCGCTGGTGACCCTGGCTGCGCCGTATTTGCGCGGCCGCAGCAGCACGGGCATGTACCTGCGCATGGGCCTGCCTGAACTGCCGGCCCAGAGTCCCGCAGACTACGTTGAAAAGGCCCTGAAATGGGCCACCGACCCCCAGGCCCGCGCCGAGGTCAAAGCCTTGATCGAAGCCAAGCGGGGGGTGCTCTTTGACAATCCGGCTGGGTCGCAGGCCTTGATTGGGTTTTTGAAGGACTTACTTGAGCAGTTTTGTTCTCGCTAAAATGCTAAGATTAGTTGTATAAGTGTATTTAAACCGCAAAGGAACACCTCTGCTATGATCAAACCTGAAAAAGAAGCATTGCTCAATGAAATTGAGGGTCTGTCTCAAAATGATTGTGCAGAGGTCTTGGATTTTGTTCAGTTTCTGAAACAAAAAAAGCAGAAAGCCAAGCAAAATCAAAGCCCAGAAATGTTGAGTCACACCCAAAAACCTTCTTTGCTCGAACTACAAGGATTGGGCAAAGAAATCTGGCAAAACATTGATACAGAACAGTTTTTGGAGACAGAACGCAATACATGGAGTTGAGCAAAGAACTCAAGGGTCTCAAAGTGGCACTCGATACTTCCGTATTTATCTATTTTTTAGAAGAACATCCTGACTATTTACCCCTTGTAAGGCCTGTGTTTTTAGCGGCAGAACAACAGCATTTGACGATGTGCACATCGGTCATCACATTACATGAAGTATTGGTCCTTCCTTATCGTCAAAGACGTGAAGACTTGATTTTGGCCTATGAAAATATTTTAGAAAACAATGAGATCGCAGAATTGATTCCCATCAGAGCAGGATTGGCCAAAACCGCAGCTCTGTTACGTTCTAAGTATGCCTTGCGCACCCCTGATGCTTTACAAATAGCTGCAGGAATTGTCTCAAAGGCAGACGTTTTTTTAACCAACGATCTGCGTTTAAAATCCGTAAAAGAACTTGATGTCAAAGTATTGGCAGATTATCTACTTAATTAATTGGGGATTTACTGTTTTTAATCACGAAAGGAACCCATTATGATAGAGACTCACTGGATCGATCTCGGCGATGCGCTTGAACTCGCCCAGCAGCCCCTGCAACGCCTGGTCATTGGGGATCTGAAATTGGCGCTGAGTTATCAAGATGGCAAATTTGCGGCCATTTCTTCGGCCTGTCTGCATGTGGGTGGCCCCTTGGGAGAAGGCCGCTTGGACGGGGACTATGTGGTCTGCCCTTGGCATTATTGGGCCTTTCACCGCGAGACCGGCCAGAAGCGGGAAGACGGGGATTTTGCCGTGGCCGCCTTTGAGGTCAAAGTCGAAAATGGCCGTGTGCTGGTTTTGCAACAGGCCCGCAGTGAACGCCGCCGCCCCCCGCGTGAGGCGCACCCTCTTGCGCGGCCCGTACAGCGGCAAGCGGGGCCGATTCGGGTTTTGGGGATCTCGACCACAGCCATGACGTCGGAACATCCCCGCTACAGCACCTCTGACGATCTGCTCGAAACAGCCCTGAAACATGCCCAAAGTGAACTGGGCTGTGAGACGCAATTGCAGCGGGTGCGCGAGCTGAATGTTCGGGCCTGTGAAGGCTTTTATTCAAAGGCGGCGCGGGCCTGTACCTGGCCCTGCTCGATCACCCAAATGGATCCCACTGACGAAATGGAGCAGATTTACGAGGGGCTGGTGCATTGGGCCGATGTGGTGCTGGTTTCGACCCCGATTCGCTGGGGAGCAGCCAGCAGCCTCTATTTTAAAATGGTGGAGCGCATGAACTGTATCCAAAACCAGGAAACCATTGCCAATAAACATTTATTACACAATAAAGTGGCTGGGTTTATTATTACCGGCGGGCAGGACAATATTCAGGCTGTGGCGGGTCAGATGTTGGGCTTCTTTGCCGAAATCGGCTGCCAGTTTCCCCAATTTCCGTATTTGGCCCACTCCCGAGGCTGGAGCGCCGAAGACATGGAAAACAATATGCGCTATGTGCGCGAATCAGCGGATTTGCACACCGGCGCAGCTGATTTGGTAGAGCGGAGTGTGGCTATGGCCAAGCAGCTGCTCGCGAGCCCTGTTTAAGGGGTGTTCCAACTTGCATATTTCTGAAGGTGTTCGTTCAGCGCCGCTTTTAAATATGGCTGGACGAGGTTTTCCAGTTCTGCAGGATAAAAAGAACGCATTAAGATATGGTGCTTTGACCCAACCATTTTATCCAGTAATTCTTGGGGATTCATTTTGAGTGTCAGTGTGGCATAACGTTCGGTATAAACATCCTGACGCGAGGGCGAGAAAAAGTCCAATTCTTTTTGAGGATGAGAGAGAAGTTCTCCCTGCAAATAGTTTTTGTCTGACACCAAACGGGTGATATTTTGATAAATTTCAAATTTATTCGGCAAATAGATTTCCAGAGGATCGACCACACAATAACCTATGCTAATGCCATTTTTGAGAATATATAAGCCCATGGGATCGGGTAGAAGATGTTTGGGGATCTCTGAGCGGCTGTAGCCTTCGACCCGTACATCGACTTTCACCTGAAAAATCTGATACTCCCCCTGGGAGATGAGCTGGGAGCTGTAAAAAGAGGGTGCGAATTCAAAACCAGGAAAAGCCTTGATCTCATTGTTTTTATCGAGTATGGCTTGAATTTCCTCTTTGGATTTGCCCAATTCCAAAGGAAAATAACTTAAAGAAGCTGGGATTTCGGGAGGATTGGGTAACGATGAGTTGGCCGAATCATCTGGGGGTGTCTCATCTAAATACGGAAAATAATTGCTGTCAATCTGTGGCTGCATGACAGAGATGGCCGGTATTGATGCAAACAAACAAGCGCACAAGAGCATGACAAATAAGCTTTTCTGAATTTTAAATCTATTTAACACAATCGATCCGCTCCCAATTCTAAGATAAAGGCCTTGAAGGGAGAGTTCATGCCCCCTTCTTTTTGGGAAGCATTAAAATAGAGAAAGTTCTTGTGCATTTTTTCAATCAGCAGGAGAGTAACCAACCATCTTTATGTTTGTAAATTTCTTGATTTGCTCATCATAAACAGTTTCTACCTTTGTTTTTAAATTTGGTTTTGTTCGAACCACTATTTTTGCTGTGGACTTCGATCCCCGGTATAAATAATTTTAAAGAATGTCCTCTAAAGAGGATTTCATCCTCAGACAAAGCTGTTTGCCTAAAACCGACCTACGTCCCACACACCTCAGCCACAAAATCCAGCAGCCGGTTCTCGCTCCACATCAGATCGCGATCCCGTTTGGCCGCCAGGGGGCTGTTGATAAAAGCCACATGGCCCCCTTCAGGGCTGAGTAACCAGCGCACAGAGGGTGCCGCCTGTGCCATCACCGCTTTGTGGGTGGCAAAGGGAATAATTGGGTCGTCTTGGGCCAGAATAATTTGCACAGGCAAGGTGATTTTGCCCAAATGGGGCCCGACCGAGTTCTGGACATAATAATCTTGCGCATCGCGGTAGCCAAATTGCGGCCCGGTGATATATTGATCGAAGTCCAGCAGGCTGCGCACACGCGCCAGGGGCTCCAGGGGTGTGACCTCGGGCCAGAGACGGCGGCGGGCCCGGTACGAAGCCAGCATCAGGCGCAAGAAATAGCGCTCGTAGCCGCGGTTCTCCAAACGGAGTAGATTGTGCGAGGTGCGGCCCAGATCCAGGGGCGGGCTGACGGCACAAATGCCTTTGAGCCAAGCCGGGGGCGAGGTCCACTCGGTTGCCAGCTTGAGCACCTGATGCCCACCGAGCGAATAACCTGCGAGTACAATTTGGGCATAACCCAGCTCTGTGGCCGCGTATTCAGCCACCGCACGCACATCGCCAGAGAGCCCGGCATGGTAAGAGGTGCGGCTCAGGTGCTGGGTTTGCCCGCAGCCGCGCAGGTTCATGCGCAGCACATCCAGGCCCTGGCTGAGCAATTTGCGCGCGGTAGAAAGCATATACGGCACTTCGGCGTGGCCCTCCAAGCCATGGACCAGAATCACCAGCACAGGCGCAGGCCTGTCTTGACTTCGATTGAGCAGGCAGCGCACTTGGTTCATTGGGTTGTCTGCATCCACGGGGATATCGCAGCGCATCAAAGCGGGCAACGGCGGTGGGGTCCAAAACAGGCCAGTATAAGCGGTCTGCAAATGGCCGGTTTTGAGCCAAAGGGGGGCAGAAAAAGGTGGGGCCGAAAAAGGGGGCGCAGTCCTTGCGCTCATAGTGCCAAGGCGGTGGGGGAGGGCAGTTTCTGGCCCTGGCAAAAAGCCTGCCAGGCCTGGCGATAGCCCTGCTCAACCCCTTTGACAAAACGCGGGCCATCACACAGGGGCGAGGCTTTGAGCCGTTCACGCAGGCTGCTGTGATAGGCCCGCAGCCGCGCGCGATCCTGGCTCAGGGCCACGGCTTTGGCGATATATTCCGCTGGGGTTTCGGCGATCAACTCGGGGCAGCCCAGGGCCTTTAAGATACTGGCTCCCGAGCCCATGGGCCCGCGCAAGCTGATCACGGGCCGCGACAGCCACAGGGCTTCAAAATTGGAGACCCCGCCATTGTAGGGAAAGGGGTCCAATACCAGATCCAACCCGGCATAAAAGCGTTGGTGTTCGGCCTGACTGCTGCGGCCCAAGAGCTTGACCCGTGTGAGATCAAAGCTTAGGCTCTCTAAGTGTGAGAGAAACCGTTCACGGGTGCCAACATCTTCGAATTGGGTATTTTTAAGCTGCAGCTCAGCTTTGGGCAAAGCAGCCAAAATCCCTTGCCAGCAGGCCAGCAGATCGGGATTGAGTTTGAATAAACTATTGCCCGAACCGAGCACAATCGGCCCGTCGGGGCGCTCAGCCAAGCCAGCAATTGTCGCTTCGTCTCCCAGAGGGGGTTCCCAATGCATCAATTCAGGCAGATAGAGCAGGCCTTCGGCCAGCTCTGCTGCTGCTTCGGGCGGAAAAATCTCAGGGTCGCTAAAGAGGTAGTCCATGCAGCTCAGGCCGGTGCTGTCGCCATAACCCAAACCCGTGATCTGCACGGGTGCTGGGCGCAGGGCAAAGACCTTGAGGGCATTTTTTTGGGTATAGCCGTTCATGTCTACCAGCAGATCGATCTGGTCGGCCTGTATCTGCTGAAAGGCCTGCTGGGGAGAAAGGGCTGAAATTTGCCGCCACTGGCCAGGCAGGGGGTGGTTTTGCACCAGGCCTTTGAGCCGAAGGGTTTCAGCGTCGCTCTGGCGCGAATTGGCATAGACAAAAATCTCAAATTCGCTGCGCTGATGGTGCAAAAACAGCAATTCAGAAGTGATCGCTGCAGAGTGTTGGCCGAGATCCCCGGAGACATAGCCCACGCGCAGACGGCGCTCAGCCACTTTGCGCTGGGCGGGCCAATTGTGGGGGGGGCTCTGTTGAAAGCCGGCTTTTTCTTCCCAGCCTTGAAAGGCCATCAAGCGCTCTTTTAAAGACAGTTTGACTTGGTTGCGCAGGCAAAAGAAGCGGTTCATCAAGATCTCGGGATAAACGGCTTGCGGCGGGTATAAAAGGGCATTTTCGAGTGTTTGCCAAGCCGTTTCTCCATCTGCCTGATGCAAACAAACATGCCCTTTGAGACCCCAATACATGGCATTTTCGGGCTCCAGACGCAGGGCTTCATCGAGGCATTGCCGGGCCGCTTCGAGTTCTTCGGCCTGGGTGAGCACCTGGGCCAAGTGGGCATAAGCCAGGGCATAAGTTGGGTCACAGCGCAAGGCCTCTTGGCAGGCTTTAAAGGCGCGGGCAGCATCTTGGTGATCAAAAAAAGCCTGGGCCAAAGAGACATACAGTGCTGCCGAGTGGGGATGCTCTGCCAAAGCGGCTTCAAAGATCTTTAAGGCCGCCGTTAGACGGCCCGCGTCACTTAGCAATTGTCCCAAATGCTGGTAGGCCTCCAGATAAGTCGGATCAAGCACAATGGCCTGCTGGTAAGCTTCCATCGCCTCATTGGGTTTGTCGAGTTGAAGCAAGACGTTGCCCAGATTAAAAAAGAGTTCGGGCTCCAGCGGTGCCAAATGCAGGGCCTGTAGATAGGTCTCAGCCGCCTTTTGCCATTGGCGTTGATTCTGGTAAGCCACGGCCTGATCGGCCAAAACCTCGGCTTCGGACAGCATTTCGGAGTCTGACACGGGAATCCCCTTTTTCTTGCAAGTGCTGGAATTATACCCAGGGGCTCTTGGGGGAATCAAGCAAGCGAACCGGGCCTGTCTGTTGTTTCGGGCAATTCTGTATTAAAATACGAACCATGCAGCCCTCTTCTTCTTTCACGATCTGTCAGGCCTGTCATTTTGAACAAAATGCGCAATACAATTATTGTGGCAATTGTGGTCAATCTGTTTGGCAACACTGTACACGCTGCAAACAGTCTCTGCCCCCCGAATTTAACTACTGTGGTTATTGTGGAGAGGGATTGCACGCTTTGCAAGCCCGCCCCGACATGCCCCCCAGACCTCAGCAGCCGCCACTCAGCTTGGCCCAAGCACCTGCCAAAACCACTGATAAAACCGCTGCTAAAACCGCTGCTAAAACCGCTGCTAAAACCGCTGCCGAAGTTCCTGTTCAAACCCCGCTTGTTTTGCCCCCCAACATTGTCTCTCCAGCCGTCCCTGTTGAAGTGCCCGCTGCCGTGGCCCATTCCGCCGTGGCCCGTGTCTCGGAGCGTCGCCAAGTGGCCGTGCTCTTTTGCGATATCTGTGGCTTTACCGCCCTGTCTGAAAGCCTTGATCCTGAAGAGGTCTCCAATATTATTCAACCGCTGTTTCAGCAGTGCAATGCGATCATTGGCAAATACGAAGGGGTGGTGGAGAAATTTATCGGGGACGCGATCATGGCGCTCTTTGGGGTGCCGTTTGCCCACGAAGACGATCCCGAACGGGCAGCCCTGGCGGCTCTGGAAATGCGCACACTGATTCAAACCTTTGGCAGCGAACTCGAAAAAGAACATGGGCGCAGTATCAACATGCGCATGGGTTTGCATCTGGGTACGGTTGTGGCTGGCAGTGTCGAAGCCCTAGAAGGGCGCAATTACCAGGTCATGGGTGACGTGATCAATACGGCTGCGCGCATGGAGCAAAACGCCAAACCGGGCCATATTCTCGTGACCGAAGAGATGTACCGCCTGCTGCAAGAGAGTTTTGAACTCCAAAGTGACGCCTTGATTCAGGCCAAAGGCAAAGCCAAGCCCTTGCAGGCTTACGAATTATTGGGTGTGCGCCGCCTGCAACAGGCCCGGCGCGGCCTGGAAGAGCAGGGAGAGGTCTGGGTGGGACGTCAGGCTGAGTTAACCGATCTACTCACGCTGACCCAGACGCGCCTGCAAGCGGAGAGTGGCACTTTGATTCAGTTGCGGGGGGAAAGCGGGATTGGTAAAACCCGCCTGGCCCAAGAACTTTACCTGCGTCTGCAAGATATTTATCCCGAATTTCGCTTGATCCAGGCCTGTTCGACCTCTTACAGCACCAATTTCCCTTATTTTATGTTGCAGGGCCTGATCCGCTCCCTGTTGGGCCAAGAAGAAAACAGCTCTCATTTTGAGTTACATAGCCACCTCAGCGATTTTCTCGAAAGCCTGAAATTGCCCAATGCCGAAATGGTGATCAGTTTGATTGAGTCCCTGCTCTTTCCCCATCTGGAATTTCCCCAGCTCAAGCTGATTCCCCCCGAACGCCTGCAAAAACAAATTTTTAGGGCCGTGGCGGATGTCGTCTCTCGTCTTTCTCAGCAAAGCCCACTGTTTATTCAGATCGACGATTTACAGTGGTGTGATCCCCTTTCGCTGATGTGGCTAATGGAGTTTCAAGAGAATCTTCTCAATCAGCCCTTTCAGGGCGTTGTCTGTCTGACCCAGCGGGCCGAAGAAAGCCGTTCGGGGCATGCCGTGGCTGCTGCCCATCCGATGCAAACCCATTTTGATTTGGACTTGAGCCCCCTGCCAAGCAGTGAATGCCAAGCGCTCTTTTGCCGAATTTTGGCGCTGGACCCCCAAATGGCACTGCCATCAGAGTTACAGGCCTTGGGTCAGGCTATTCTCAACCGCGCAGCAGGCAAACCCTATTATATTGAAGAGGTTTTAAAAAACCTGCTCGAAGACCAGATTTTGCAAAAACAGGCGGGCAAATGGCATCTGACCTGTTCGCTGCAGGACTTGCCTCTGCCGAACTCGATTCAGCGCTTGATCATGGCGCGTTTTGATCGGCTTGAAGCCCACCAACGCCAGCTCTTGCAGACGGTTTCGGCGATGGGGGCCCCGGTCTCCCAGAACCTGCTCGAAATTCTGTTTAACGACACCTCCCAAGAGGCAGATTTACTCAGTCTGCATCAAGCCGGTTTACTGAGACACGAAATAGGGCCCTACGGCCCTGAATACAGCTTTTTTCAGGCCCTGACCCAAGAGGTCATTTACAATACCATGGTCAAACGGCGCCGGCGGGTCTTACACAAACGCATTGGCGAAACGATTGAACGGCTTTCCAGCGCGGATCCTTATCCGATGCTGGACTTATTGGCGTACCACTATTCCCGTAGCGAAGAGACCCTCAAAGCGATCAAATACCTCTATCTCTCTGCTGCGCGTGCATCGCGCCTCTTTGCCAATTCCCAAGCGTTGGAGGCCTATTCACATATCCTGGAAATTCTGGCTCCGCTGGAGCGCAACACCCTGATCGCGCTCGATCTACACAACAAAGAGTGGCGGAGGCCAGCCCAATTGGAACACGAAATTCTCCAAAAAAAAGCCGAGATTCTCTTTCGCACCGGGGCTTACGACCGTCTTATGGCCTTGGTTGAGCAACATCTCAAAAGTGAATTGCCGGTACTCGAACAGGCGCGCCTGATGTATTGGCAGGGGCGTGGACTGGAAAAGCGTTCTGAGTTTGTTCGGGCCCGCGAAAGTTTTGATGCCGCACTCAAATGTTTAGAAAACCAGGCTGAACCCCGAGAACAGGCCCGTTTTTGGAATGCCCTGGGCTGGGTCAATCGCTGGCTGGGAGACTACGAAATGGCCCTGCAGGCCTGCCAGACGGCCTTAAAGTTGCTGGAAACCCAGCCAGATATGGAGCAGATTGCCTATGCCCACAATGTGATGGGGGTGGTGCATTATTATCGCCACGAATGGGAGGCCTCTCTCGACCATTACCGCCAGGGGCTGGAAATTCAAGAGCAAATTCAGGATCTGTGGGGCCATGCCAATAGTTTGAGCAATATGGGCAATGTCTATTTTATGACCAATCGCTGGCAAGAAGCGGTGGGCGTTTTTCGTGAGAGTTTAAAAATTCGCGAACAGCTCAGCGATCTCGAAGGCATCTCTACCTCGTGTAACAATCTGGGCCACGCCTGTCTGGAATTGGGTAAACTCGACCCAGCAGAAAAATATCTCAGCCGTGCCCGTGCCCTGTTTGAGCAGCTCAAACAAACCGTGGGTGCCGCTGTGGCCCAATGTAATCTGGGCTTGGTGGCCATGCGGCGCCAACAGTGGCAGGCCGCTCTGGGATTGTTGGAACCGGGAATTTTGGCTTTGGAGAACCAGGGGATGCAGGTGCTTTTGCCCGAACTCTACAATTACCGCAGCGAAATCTACCTTGAGTTGAGAGACTTTAAGGCTGCTGAAGCCCTCGAAGCCACTCAGGTGGCGGTGATCGAACAACATGGAGACCCCATCCAGAAGGGGCGCAGAGCCCGACTCAAAGGGCTCTATTTTTTGTTGACGGAGCAGCCCGAAGCGGCCCAAGCGCCTTTAAAAGAAGCGCTGGCCCTTTTGCAGCCCACCGGACACCAGGGAGAATGTCGGGCCCTGTATGAAAACCTGATTCGCTTACACGAAACCTTGGGCCTGAGTGAGGTCAGCTATTGGCAGCAGGCCCTCAAAGATCTTCTGGCTGCCGAAAAACCATTTCAATCACACGTCCATTAAGGAGTCGAAAAGATGTCTGCACAGCCCTATTCTTTTCAAGTCAGCCAAGAACTCAAGAAATTAAGCGGTATTTACTGTGAAGTAGATTTAAAGGCCTGCATGCTCAATCTGATTCCCGATGGCGATGAGAGCCGAATCAAGAGCCTGGATTTGCCCGACAGCTTTAAGGGCAAAGAGGCCAAATGGCAATCCTGGGGAAATGGATTGGCTTTGCTCCAGCCCGAAGCAGGCAAATTTTTACGCATCGAGCCCTGGGAAGCCCCCCAACGTTATGGCTTGGTGCTGGGGGCAGATGGCCCTTTGCTGTTTTTTCCGGGGATCCCTTTACATGGTCCGCTGATGCACAGTCTGTCGCTGCTCTATCCTGGCAATTATCCCTTTCAGCCGGGGCCGGGCCCCTTTGACCTCTTTGCCTCTGCTGATCAGGGCTGGTTGGGGGTGGTTCACCGCTTGGAAGGGAAAATCATGATTGTCGATCTGGCTTCGGGCAATTGTCTGGCCAAACGGCATTTTGAATCCCTGGCAGGCCCGAAACAGATCTCTCTGGCGATTGACCGACCCGCTGGTCGCGTCTTTGTCACGGGGGCCGATCATGACAAGCTCTGGGTCTGGCCTCTCAATGGCAACCCCGAAATTGTGCCCGGCCCCTGGAAACAGCCCGGTGCACTTTTATTGCAAAATGATCTGCTTTGGCTGTTGGAGTCCAGTTCACCGTTACAATTACATGCCCTCTCCTTGGATACTCTCAGCCCTGTTCACAACTTGGCATTGCCCGCCCACAGTTATGCCAACAGCACCGACGCCCCTGGCGATTTGCTGATCGGTAGCCCGGATGGTCTTTCTCTGGTTGCCTTGGGGCGAGCGAACGCAATAGAGCCCCTTTCCGCCCAACTCTGTCGGGTTGAAACCGATAAAAATCCCCCCCGGATCAGCTGTGAAGATTTGCCTCGCATCTGGCCCGTTTTCTTGACCTGGGCCCTGCCCAATGCCTATTTAAAAGCCCTGGCTGCCCAACACCCCCTCAACGCCCAAACCTTTGAGCAAATGCCACCCGCAGTGCGGGCCCTGATCCAGAGTTGTGGCCTTAAATCCAGTCAGTTTCAAAGCCAGATGATTGTGTTTAAAACCCAGCCAGGAGAAACCCAAGCCCTCTTGCCGGGAACAGCCCGCAGGATTTGCGAAGAAATCCGCTTGCGGCTGAAGCAAATGTACCAAATTGAACTGCCTGAGCGCTTGATGAAACCCCAAGAACAGGAGATTTTGATCCACAGCGAACGCCTGGCCCACGCCCTGGGCCAACACAGTCACATTGAAGTGGCGATCTATGGTTTGCTGGGCAAAGCCACCGTTCAGCTCACCCTCTCACAAGCCGATTACCTGCCCAATGATTCCGCCGAAAAAGTGGACGATTTTCTCGCTGCCCGCGATGCCGCCGCCGAAGAGGCTGAGCGTTTGCGCAAAGCCAATCTCTTGGCCCGTCAACCCGTACAGGACCTGCCTGAGAATTTCACGGCCCTGGCTGATCCACTCAATAACCGCATTGCCCAATTGGATGCTCAGCTCCAACTGCATTGGCATTTGGATACCCATTTGCTCGGCGTTTATCGCCCCCTTGCGGTGGCTTGGCTGCCCAATGCCCGTTTTGTGCTGCTTGATGGGGAGAGCAATGAGATCAGCGGTTGGAATCCTTCGGGGCGGCGCGAATGGGTTTTGCCCAACGAAGAGTATAGCTGGAATCGCCTCTGGGTCTTGAGCACAGGTGAGGCTTTGCAATTTCTGGTCTTTGATCAAAAACAGGGCCAGGTTTTTCAGCTCAATGCCGAAGGTCAAATTCTCTGGTCGCTGCGCGAACAAAATTGGTGCCCGGCTGAAATTCGCGACGTGGTACCCGGCCCTGCCGGCTATTTTTGGCTGCTCGAAGCCAATGGCGGTGTGACACTCTTTTCGCAAGCGGGGGGGCCCGTGCGCTTTTTGGAAATTCCGGGCCAACCCCAGATGATTTCCGCCTCTCCCGATGGGCAAATGCTGGCCGCCTTTGATTCTCAGCAGCAAAAACTCTGGTTGCTGCGCATGGACAACCAAGATCCCCAATGTATTGACGTTGCCAAGCAGGCCGAGCGCTTTCGCATCGCTCAGCCGTTGGATCTGCAGTGGCGCAACCATCACATGTTGGTTCTGCAGGATGCCTTCCGCATGTTGGCCATCAACACCGAGACCCTCAAAGTGGAGCAGGCCCTGTTGTTGCAAGATTTAAAACCTGTTGCTGGTCAGCAGAACAAAGCCCCCAGCGATGTCTTTGCCGCTCAAGCCGAACGCAACCTCAATTTGCGGGGCGGCCAAAAAACCTCCCTCTTGGAAATGTTGAGCCGGGTGCCGCTCTTTCAGCAGGCCCCTGAAGATTTTTTAAACCGTTTGCGCAGCCACGTTAGCACGCGCCTCTTCAACCGCGGGGATACCATTGTCAAACAAGGGGAGCAGGGGGATGAACTCTTTTTAATTCGCCAGGGCAAAGTGGAAGTTTTGAGCCCGGATCAGCGTCAGGTTGCCGCCCAGATGGGGGCCGGTGATGTCTTTGGGGAAGTGGCTTTGATGCTGGGCCTGCCCCGCAATGCGACCGTTAGGGCGGGTTCTTATTGTGAGGTTTTTTGTCTCAAGCAAGCCGCTCTGGATGCCCTGTTGCAAGATTATCCTGAGATCCGCGATCGGCTCTTTTTACTGGCCCAGGATCGGCGCATTCAAGAAGAATTGCGCTCAGAATCCGACAAGGTCAAAATGCAGGCGCGTTTACAGAGCTTGCGGGCCGGGTTAAAAACCCCCGCCAGACAGGCCCCTGCTGCTGCTGTTCAAAACACAGAAGGGCTCTCCGCCCTGGAACTCTGGGTGCGCCACACCCGTTTTGGCCAACTGGCACGAATCAACCGCAAAGCAGAAGTTCAGACGCTTTTGGGCCAAGCCCAGAGTCTGCTTCAGCCCTTGGAACTGATCGACACTCCCGGTAAACGCTGGGTCTTGGATACAGCCCTGAACAGTCTGCTTTTATTGGACCCAGAGGACAATTCGGTGCAGGCCCAATTGCAAAATTGGGGTGAACTGGCTCTGGAACAACCGCTGGGTCTGGCACTTGACCACGAAGACGGGCTGTGGTTGGCCAATAGTGGTAAATCTCAGCTCTTGCATCTGGACCCCTCTGGCAATCTCTTGGAGAGTCTGGAATTTGGCCGTCTGCCTGGGAGCATTTCAGTTTTGGCCAATGGCCATTTATTGGTAGCAGATGGACGGATGCACACGATCACGGAAATCACCCCCAGCGGTGAACAGATCTGGCAATATGGCACTCCCCGTCGCTGTGGCCGCGATGAGAACCAGCTCTTTGCGCCTGAGTCGGCCCAACGTCTGGACAACGGGCATACCCTGATCTCTGACACCGGCAATAACCGCGTGCTCGAAGTTGATCACACTGGCCGGATCACCTGGGCTCTGGTCTCGGGGGAGGCACTCAGTATTCCGCGTCCCGCCAAAGTGCTGAGATTGCCCTCGGGCAATACCCTGATTGAATACAGCAATCGCTTTCGCTGGCTGGAAGTCACCCCCGAACACACGGTGGTCTGGCGTTATACCTTGCCCATGGCTGGTTTTTAAGATGAAAATTACCCACGCACTGGTGCTTTTCTGTTTGTGCTTGAGTGCCTGTAACGGCAAAAATCTGGGCTTGCCCCCGGCGAGCAATCCCTCTAACGCGACCCACAACACAACGCCCAACACCCCCCCCACGGCAGCAGCAACACCAAATACAGCTTCCGACTCAGTCAAAGCTGCGGGAATCCATCTGACCGGGCATGTGATTTTGAGTGGTCTCAGCCAGAGCCCAAATGGTGTTTTATTGCCTTCTGGCGTCCTCCTGCCCTCAGGCATCCTTTTGCCCTCGGGTTTTCAGGTCATGGCGGATGCAGAAGTGGGAGATGCCTTTAACAATGTGGTCTTTCACATCAGTGCCTACGACCGCAATACAGGAGATCTCTTGGCAGAAACCGACTCCGACGGAGCTGGCGGATTTGTGCTGCAGGCTTTGGCCCTGGGCAAAGAAATCCGCCTGGAGGCCCAAGCCCAAACACTCTCCTTGCTCAAGCTGGAGGCGATTGCAGACATGCCGGGCACTCCCACCCAAGATACCCCCAGTCGCAATATCAGCTTACAAACTTCAGCAGCCAGTTTATTGGCCTACAAAGTAAAGAATTTATCCGCTTATAGCCTGCAGAGCGAGGTGGCATTGAGTCAGCCTGTGACCGAAGTGGCACAAGCATTGGCCCAAAATCTCGGTCGCAAAGAAATTCAAGGCCTGGAAGATGTGGTCAAAGCCCCCAATGAAGTGATTCAACAGGTTGAAACCATTCTCAAGGGAAATCCCCGCTTACAAGAGCGCAGACCAGACCCTCTGAGAGACCCCAGTCTGTTCAAACCAGGCTTTGAATTGAGAAACTGGACTCATACGACCATTTTACACAGGGCCCCCCTCCCCGGACAGCCATTGCCGCCACTGGCCAATGGGACCTGTCCGCCCCCACCGCCCAGCTCAACAGGCCAGCCCCTGATCATTCCCACACCCCGC
>JBFWRL010000073.1:0-25761 GCA_050248915.1 Candidatus Sericytochromatia bacterium | reverse complement strand
GACTTGAAATCCGTTCATTCTTGCCTATCATTCTGCGTTCTGAGTACAGATTTTCGTCTTTATGCCAACTTTCTCCTTGGTTATTTGAGGTATAAAGGCCTTTTTCTGTAGCAGCATAAAATCGATGAGGTACTTGGGGATCAATTAAAAGCTGATTGACAACTGCTGGGAGAGTTTCTCCCCATTGTATTTGTTGCGATTGGGTATTCAGACTAAAAAAACGCTGATTTGCAAAGCCAAACAATTTGTTGGGAATCCCTTTATGGGATTGCAAAATCTGAATACCTCCAGCCATACTTGGAATCAACTCACTGTTGGTCAAACCCAACTCAATTTCTTTGAGTTTGCCAAACTTAAGAGATGTGATTGGAGCGGCTGTTATCAGTGGTTGTTCAGAAGTAAGCGGTACAACAGGGCTGGGAGATTGAGTCGGGGTCGAAGATAGATAAGAACCAGAAATAGACAAAGGCAAACAGCCTGCCAGTAAAATCAAAGCCCCAAAAAACTGAATTTTCATCGAGTTGCTCCAATGGGAATAGCCAGAAGACGTAGGGAGCTGTATTTTGTTCCTGCTCAAACGTGTGATTTGTCACAACTTTCTCAAGAAAAATTAAAATTATTTTAAAATAACCATAAACTTCTCTTGACATTCATAATCAAATCTTAGTATATTGAATATACGAACTTCGGTGAAGCGAAGAAGCGTGACAAAGGTTCCGGGTGTAACCCCCGGAAGAAACCCCAGGAGGGGCGGCGTTCGACGCAAGTTGAAAGATGCCAGCCTGACCCGGAGAGCAAATCCCGAGAGCCGTCAAAACGGAAAGCGGGGAATCGGCTGGAAGCAGCGAGAAGCTCTGGGCAGGATGAATTCCCTGGAGGGTGGCAACGCCCAGGAGGGTCAAGGTTCGGTCGCAAGGCTGGGCATACGATCTGCACGGAAGAATCCGTTGGAGCCTCGGCTGAGATGTGTAAATGTCTCGGATAAAAGGCAAGAGCGGCAGGCGCTGGTAACAGTGGCCGACGGGCAGTGAGTGCAATACCCTGAAGGGGCCAAGGACGAGAGGGAAACGGGCTCGGCGTAAAGCCGGAGCAACGGATCCGCTGAAGGCGCAATGCCCTGAAACCGTGAGAATCGGCAGGAGGGTCAAGTTTGGAAGGGGCTGAAAGGTCTGTTCTAAAACGGGTTCAGCGGGGGGAAGTCCCTGAGGGTCCAGCGGAAAGTCTGAAGAGGGATTCCTGCAAAGGAATAACTTCTGCCAGAAGAGGCGTCAAGAGTGGTTCCCGCAAGGGAAGAACACTGGGGGCGTGAGGGTCCTGAAAATGGAGAAACCCGGCTGGCAGGCGTGAAGACCTCAAGAGACCGCGGCACGCATAAATTCGCTTCGACTCCGAGGTTTGTGCCATTTTTTGGCTTTTTGTGTATCCGCCGTTTTGAAAGTCGGCGTGATGCGCAAGGAAGACTCTCTGGGTGTTCCAGGTCGTGATATGATTTTGGTATGAACAAAGTACAACATATTTTAGATGAAATAGCTGAGCTTGAACATCAAGAAAGAGAAAATCTCTTTCAGCAGTTGATTGATTTTGACGCTTTTAAAACCCGGAAAAAAGTGGCTCAACAAAAATCCGCGTTGAGTGGGCTGATTGGAATGGGTTCTTCGGGGCACAGCCAGAATAACCATGATGAGATATTGGCTCAAACCGAGATGAAAGCCAATCAGTGATCTTTGTTGATACTGGGGCCTGGTATGCCCTACTGGATAAGGATGATCAACATCATGAAGCTGCAAAACAATGGTATGAACACAACCAAGTGCTTTTGGTGACGAGTAATTATGTTGTTGTTGAAACACTCAATCTGACAAAAGTCAGACTCGGTAGCCGGATTGCTTGCCAATGGGACGAAGCCTTTTTGACAGAATCCATTGCACAGTTGTTATGGGTAAACCAGGAAGATCACCAAAGAGCCAGTCATTTTTTTCATAAATATGCTGACAAAGGGTGGTCTTTTACCGATTGTAGTTCTTTTGTTCTTATGGAGCGCCTTAAGATCAACACTGCTTTTGCTTTTGACCGACATTTTGAGCAATATGCTGGATTTACCCGTGTTCCGGCCATCAGATTTTAAGAAAAGAGTGTTGCTTAAACGTAATGTTTATCACAGCTTTTTCAGTAAAAATTAAAATTATTTTAAAATAACCATAAGCTTCTCTTGACATTCATAATCAAATCTTAGTATATTGAATATACGAACTTCGGTGAAGCGAAGAAGCGTGACAAACGAGCCAAGTGAAACGCTTGGCAGAAATCCCAGGAGGGGCGGCGTTCGACGCAAGTTGAAAGATGCCAGCCTGACCCGGAGAGCAAATCCCGAGAGCCGTCAAAACGGAAAGCGGGGAATCGGCTGGAAGCAGCGAGAAGCTCTGGGCAGGATGAATTCCCTGGAGGGTGGCAACGCCCAGGAGGGTCAAGGTTCGGTCGCAAGGCTGGGCATACGATCTGCACGGAAGAATCCGTTGGAGCCTCGGCTGAGATGTGTAAATGTCTCGGATAAAAGGCAAGAGCGGCAGGCGCTGGTAACAGTGGCCGACGGGCAGTGAGTGCAATACCCTGAAGGGGCCAAGGACGAGAGGGAAACGGGCTCGGCGTAAAGCCGGAGCAACGGATCCGCTGAAGGCGCAATGCCCTGAAACCGTGAGAATCGGCAGGAGGGTCAAGTTTGGAAGGGGCTGAAAGGTCTGTTCTAAAACGGGTTCAGCGGGGGGAAGTCCCTGAGGGTCCAGCGGAAAGTCTGAAGAGGGATTCCTGCAAAGGAATAACTTCTGCCAGAAGAGGCGTCAAGAGTGAGTCCCGCAAGGGAAGAACACTGGGGGCGTGAGGGTCCTGAAAATGGAGAAACCCGGCTGGCAGGCGTGAAGACCTCAAGAGACCGCGGCGCGCACAAATTCGCTTCGACTCCGAAGTTTGTGCCATTTTTTGGCATTTTTGTGTTTGCGCCCAAATTGGATTTGATCTGCGTTTGATTTAAAAACGGGGAGTCTGCTTATGCCATTTGTCTTTCAAGTCAGTGCTTTAAAATTCCTGCCTTTGGCGGGTCTGCTGGCCTTTTTTAGCCTTAGCTCTCAGCCCACAGTGGCAAAACCCGTCCACAAAGCGCCCACCCAGGCCCAGCAAGAGACCGCTTTTTTAAATTCTCTCTCTCCCGAACGGCGGGCCAAACTGGCCCAGCTCAAAAACTGGACCCTGTTAATTTATAATCCCCAGACCCAAACCCGCAAGGGCCTTTTCCCTGTGGGCTGGCATCAACCCGGTATTCCCGCCTCGACCTACAAAGTGCCGCACTCCCTGATTGGCTTAAGTGCGGGTGTCGTCAATTTGCAGACGGTGTTTCCCTGGAGTGGGGAGAAATATGAGCTCGCGGGCTGGAACCGCGATCATACCCTGGCAACAGCCATGCAAGTCTCCTGTGTACCTTGTTTTCAGCAATTGGCGCGCAAAATTGGGCTGGCGCGTATGCAAGCAGGTGTCGAAAAGCTGCACTTTGGCAAAATGGATATTTCAGCCGCCAATCTGGATACCTTTTGGCTCACGGGCAAGTCCCAGATCAGCCCCGAGCAGCAGGTGCAGTTTATGGCCAAATTGGCCCTGCGCCAACATCCTTTTCCAAAACAACACCAAGACAGCGTGGCAAAAATTATTGCCGATCCGGCTATTCCCGGCTTACACGCCAAAACTGGTTGGGGCCGGGTGCCGCACAAAGGCTTTGGCGATAGCTTGCCCGGCCAAAGGCACTATGGCTGGTATGTGGGGTATTACCAAGCCAAAGGTCAGACCTGGGCCTTTGCCTCCCGCTTGATTGCCCAAGACAAACTGCCTGAAGGTTTTGCCGCCCTGCGCAAAGAAATTACCCTGGACTACCTCCGCTTTCAAAAAATCCTGCCCTGAATGACCTGAGCAAAATCCTGTTCGGATTTGACGGGTATCAAGGTTTGAGACTTGGGTTTGCGCCATACTGAGCCCAGAGGAGGTAAAAAACCATGTTCACCCTCTTGATGGTTCTTTTGGGGATCCATGGTCTGATTCACCTGATGGGCTTTGCCAAAGCCTTTGGCTATGCTGAAATCCCCGCCTTGACCCAGGCCATCTCTCGACCGATGGGCCTGCTTTGGCTCTTGGCCTCTGTGCTTTTGCTTGCGGTTACAATTGGGATCTTTTTGCACAGCGCCGACTGGTGGATTTGGGCTTTGCCAGCCCTTTTGCTCTCGCAGGGGCTGATCTTCAGTGCCTGGAAAGACGCCCGTTTTGGCTCGCTGGCCAATCTTGTTTTGGCCCTGGCTGTGCTTGTGGCCTGGAGCCAATCTGCTTTTTTTAAGCAGACCCAATCTGTCTTAAACCAGCTTCAGCCAAGTGCAGCCCCCACCCAAAAGCAAGTCACAGAACAGGATCTGCAGGGGCAACCTGAAGTGATCCAAAAATGGCTGCGGCGCACGGGAGCGGTGGGCCAGCCCTGGCAAGACAGCCTCTCCCTCAGCCAAACAGGCCGCATGCGCACCAGCCCAGAGGGGGCCTGGCTGAAGTTTCAGGCCAAACAGTATTTTAATGCCTTGGCACCCGGTTTTGTCTGGCAGGCCCAAGTTCAGCTGTTTCCGGGCGTCAGCTTATTGGGGCGAGACCAATGGTTTCAAAATCATGGCCAGATGTTGATCTCTGCCTGGGGCCTGATTCCAGTGGTCAATGCCCGTGGCGCTGAGATTGACCAAGGCACCCTGCTGCGTTATTTGGGAGAGATGCTCTGGTTTCCCTCTTCGGCCCTGCGGCCTTCGGTGCAGTGGCGGGAATTGTCTTCAGAGAGTGCAGAAGCGACTTTGACCGTCGGAGCCCACACCGTCAAAGCAGTGATGCATTTTGGTCCCAAAGGGGATTTTGAAAGCATGCTGGCCCTGCGTTATTATGCGCGCAAAACGGGAGCCACCCTTGAAAAATGGCAGATCACAGCAAACCCCCATTCCTTGAAAACCTTTTCAGGCATTCACATCCCGAGTAGGTATACCGTCTCTTGGTTGCTCAAAGAGGGTGATTTCGATTGGCTTGAACTGGACATTGGCGACCTTGCGTATAATTCGGCACGTCCCTTTTCAGGTCGCTTAAAATAGGGCAGCCAAGGCCTCCCAGTTTTGGCTGGAGGTATCCAGGCGCTGTACGGGCATTTGGCTCAGCTGGACATAGTCCCGGCGGCGCTGCTGAGAGATCTGAAAGGCGGCAATGGCCTCGGCCTCAGAGCCATAAAAGGCGAGATTACCGTCTATCCAGCCCTCGGCCTCGCGTTCATAGCGGTAGAGGCTGCGTGCCTTTAAGGCCTGATCGGGCAGATCGAGCAAAACCAGTTGAAAGCCCCATTCTGCCAAGGTCTGGTCATAAGCTCTGTAGCGCTCAAATTCAGGGATTTGGGCATAATACGAGGGGTGAAATCGCTCCAGAATCACCCAGCCGTCAGGATTCATGCGGCTTGGCAGGCTTTTGATCAGCGCATCCAAGCGCTGGCAGAGATGCCAATCAGGGGAGGGGGCTTGTAATTCATCCATCAGCTCGCCAAAGGTCTCTTCTTCAGAGATCACTTGGCAGGGCAAACCTTCGGCTTCCGCCCGCGCTTGCAATGCCGCGATCAGCGAAGATTTGCCTGTGCCACAGACCCCTTCGATCAAGAGGCGCTGTTTTAGCGCCAAAGCGCCGTTCCACCCAAAATACCTGCATCGTTGCTGATCACTTTGACATAAGGCGGCAAAAGCGTGGGGTCGAGCTTTTTGGCATTGCCGCCGCCGAGATAGAGCATGTCAAAATTAAAGATCCGCTGCAACAGATCCAGGGCTTTGACCAGGCGTTTGCTCCAGCGTTTTTTGCCGACGGTATCCAGGGCCAGTCGTCCCAATTGCTGTTCGTAGGTCTCTCCCTTGCGAAAGGGGTGGTGGCCCAATTCCAGATTGGGCACCAGCACCCCGTCGATAAACAGCGCGGCCCCCAGGCCGGTGCCCAGGGTGATCACCATCTCCAGGCCGTGGCCTTTGATGGCACCATAGCCCTGAATATCTGCGTCATTGGCCACGCGCACCGGGCATTTGAGCTGTTTTTCCAGTTCTGTCGCCAATTCCAGCCCCACCCAATCGGGGTGCAAATTGACCGCTGTGCCAATCACACCCTGGCGAACCACGCCCGGAAAGCCCACGGCGACCTTGCCAAAGGGCACATCCACTTGGGCAATTAAACCCAGCAGCGCAGCCAAAACGGGTTCGGGCTCAGCGGGCACAGGGGTTTCTACGCGCAGGCGCTCGGTTAAAGGCTCGCCTGTGGCGCTTAAGACCCGCAGTTTTAATCCACTGCCACCAATATCCACCGAGAGCACCGCGTCCGAGACGGGAGCCGGGGGCTGTTCAGTTTTTTTGCTGGCTTTTTTGGCCGCCTGCTTGGGCACCGGCATTAACCGAGCACTTCCGTGACACGTTTGACCAGTGCGGCAGCGTCGATGCCGTATTTGGCCAGCAGATCTTCGGGTTTGCCCGACTCGGGGAATTCGGTTACAGCCAGTTTCTCGACCTTGATACCACTGCCGTTGAGGGCTTCGAGCACGGCATCGCCGAGACCGCCTGTGGCGTAATGGTCTTCGAGGGTAAATACCGCTGGGCCACCCACTTCTTCACAGATCCGGCGAATTTCTTCGCTGGGGAAGGGTTTAAGTGAATAGGCATCGACCACACGCAGATTCATGCCTTGCTCAGACAGGGTTTTGGCCGCATCGAGGGCTTCGTGTAAGACATAGCCACTGGCCACCACGACGGCTTGGTCGCTGTCGCTGGCTTTGAGCACCTTGCAGCCACCCAAGGGGAAGCTTTCGTCGATGGGATAAAGCACCGGGCGATTGCCTCGGAACGTGCGCATATAACAGAAGCCGGGGTGGTTGAGGATTTCTTGGGTCAGATAAAAGGTGCTGACATAATCGCTGGGGCAGAGTACCACTGCGCCGGGAATGGCACGCATAAAGCCGCAATCGGCCATGGCCATTTGCGAAGCGCCGTCTTCGCCAATCGAGATGCCAATATGTGAGCCCACGACCTTGAGATTGGCCTTGGAATAAGCGCCCATTTCGATTTGGTCAAAGGCCCGTTCAAAGAAGCGCGCAAAAGAATTGGCCAAGGCCACTTTGCCTGTGGCGGCCACACCCACACCCACGCTGATCATATTCTGCTCGGCAATCCCACATTCAATGTGGCGTTCAGGGTACGCCCCGGCAAAGCGATCGCTGAAGGTTGAATTGCTGACATCGCCATCGACGACCCAGACCAATTCACTTTGGCCTCCCAGGGTCTTAAGCGCGTCGCCATAAGCGGCACGGGCGGCGTGTTGTTTGCTGGCATCAAATTCACTGCCAGTGAGGCTGTGCTGAATCTTGACACTGGCTTTTTCGACAGGGGCAAAGGTCTGTTTGGAAGCGGTAAAGGCCGTGATATCCAAATCGTCGCCTACGGGCAATTCGGCATAGGCCTGAACCTTTTCGTCGGCTTTGAGGGCCACGCCGTGGCGTTTGAGTTTGCCCGAGAGAAAGGAGACAGGAAAACCTTTTTCGGTGTCGGCGATGATGGCAAAGGGTTTGCCGCTGTGGGTGCGAATGCGGGCAAAGACTTCGGCAATGGCGTCGTGGTCGTGGCCGTTGATGCGGGCCACTTCCCAGCCAAAGGCCGTAAATTTGTCGTGCAGGGGCTCGGCATCGACAATGCCTTCGCAGAAATTGCTCTGTTGGATTTTGTTGCGGTCGACAATCGCGACCAGATTATCCACTTTGAGTGAGCCCGCCAGCATGGCCGCTTCCCAAACTTGGCCTTCGTTGATCTCGCCGTCGCCGAGCAAGACATAGACTTTTTGATCGCGTTTTTCGCGTTTATACACCTCAGCCATGCCCACGCCAATTGAGAGGCCCTGGCCGAGAGAGCCGGTAGCAGCAACCACGCCGGGCAGGCGCAGGGTGGGGTGGCCTTCTAAACGTGAACCAATTTGGCGGAAGGTTTTGAGTTCGGCTTCTTCGAGGTAACCCAGGCGGTACATCAGGGCATAGAGCAGCGGGGCGGCATGGCCTTTGGAAAAGATGTATTTGTCGGCGTGGGGGTGGTCGAGATTCTGGGCATCGAGGCGCAATTCGCGGAAAAAGAGCCAGGTCATGAGATCTGCGGCGCTCAGACAGGTGGTGGGGTGGCCGGAGCCTGATTGGGTGGTCAGGTCGATACTGTCCCGGCGAATGAGATTGGACAGAGATTGAAATTGGGATTTGAGTTGGGCTTCCAGGGGCATGAGGGTCTCTCCTTTTGGTCTGAAGACATTTGCAAGGCAGTATACCATTTCTGATTCTGGGTTCAGGCAGAGACCCCAACTCCAACTGTTCCCCTCAAAAAATTCTGCACCATTCGAATTTATGCAGAGATCCTCCATTTTGAGCTGTTGTAATAAAACTTAGCAATACTTAACAATCGAGGATGGTCTTCTTCAGCTATGTCCAGTTCTATTCATTCCCTTACGCGCTTGTCAAAATTCGCTCTGGCCCTGCTCTGTCTCAGCTTTTCTGTCTCAGCCTGTGCCCGCAACACTGTCCCCACAACCGCTTCAAATACTCCCCAGCCTTCTGCCAGCCCCCTTGCCTCAGCCACTCCCAACAGCCATTCTGAGCCTGTGGTCTTGCCTGCAGATATTTCCGCCGATCCCGAAGCCGAAGAAGACTGCCAGGTAGCCCAAACAGCCAGCCGCCGCTTTTTGCCGCGCACCAGTGTGCCCCCAGTGGATCGGATTTTGCCTGCGACCGAAAACGACTGCGGCTTTTACAATTGGGGCTGGCAAACCTTTCTCTTTGCCACCCAGCTGGGCAGCAACCGCCAACCGGCTTTTCTCAATTACAGCTCTTTTGAAAGTGTCTTTGACCTCAGTGAAACTGAGCTGCTCTCGAAGTTTTCAACCACAGATTCGGATCTTTACAACGCGCGCCGCTTTCGCGTCAACGCCTTGGCCAGTGCTTCGCGTTTGCCCCTGCTCAATGGAGGCTTTAAACAGGCGGGAGAGGCGGGGGCGATGCTGATCGACCAAAACCGCAACGCGGTCTTTTATTCGATCCATATCAACCCCAATTTTGCTGAATTTGTGGCCCAAAACCAGCTCAATAATTTACCCAAGCTTTTGCAAGAATCCAACGGTGGCGGGGTGCCCACCGATCTGGAGTTTCCCCCTGGGGCGCTGGAACTCAAAGCGGCCTGGAAAATCGTGGAGCCCGGTGAAGACGTCTCGCGCTATTTTACGCGCCGGGCGCGGGTGCCTTTGCTCAAAAATGCAGGTCAGCAGGTCATTGCCACAGGCGGCAGCCGCGAGGTCTATCTGGCGTTGATCGGCTTGCACGTGGTCGGCGTGGTGCAGGACCACCCCGAGTTCATTTGGGCCACCTTTGAACATGTCGATGCCTTGGGCCGGCCGGATCTGGCCCCTGCTGCCAAGACCAATCCCCTGCCAGGTATGCCCCAAACGCCTCAAGAGCTGGAAACGCTCTTACAAAAATACCCGCTCTTTGGCCTCGCGACGCCACTTTCTCTGGCCAATTTGCAGCCCGCCCAACACACCGTCGAGGCCCGCAGCCAAAAATTTCAGGCAGCGACCTCGGTCTTTCGCGTCTTTCCAGCTTCTCTGAG
Organism: Candidatus Sericytochromatia bacterium; assembly: GCA_050248915.1. GTDB lineage: Bacteria > Cyanobacteriota > Sericytochromatia > UBA7694 > UBA7694. The sequence continues at coordinate 16,054 of JBFWRL010000073.1, read as the reverse complement.
CAAACAGGCCGAAGAAGATCATGCCCTCAAAACCCTCAATGCCCATATGGGCGAACTCTTTGCCAGCAGCGATCCCTCTGGCCAAGATTTGCGCCGCAATTACCGTATGGTCGGTGCGGTCTGGATTGACCAGCCTGGCTCCAAAGACCCCAATGGGGTGTTTAAAGCCAATCGCAGCTTTGAAAACAGCCCCGAACACACGATTCTGGCGGGCGAAGATGCTCTCTCGAGCATGGCAATGGAGTCGTTTACCCAGCAGAGTGCGCCCAATTGTTTTTCTTGCCACAATACCACCCGCAAAATGATCCTGCCTGATCAGTTTTTCCCAGCGCGCCGGATCAATGTCAGCAATGCCCTGACCTTCTTTGCTCAGGCCAAATTGCTGGGTAATGAACCTTAAACTGAGCAGAGGCTGTTTGAATGATTTCATTATATCTTTGTGAGAAAGAGAAAAAGGGTAATTGGCTCAGAGCAGAGGAGGCCTGAAGAGGGCATGCGGGCCGCCCGCTGCGCACATCCATGTGCTACACGGGCTACAGCACCTTCGGTGCTAAGTAAGCGCCTTCTACACAGCAATGCTGTCTATGGCTGTAAGGCTCCTTTGTCGCCAACAGCCAAAGCTCGCCGATGGCTCTGCTAGAAGCGCTTAAGAGTCACCCCGCCTTTGTCCATCCTGGACCGGCGGGATTCCTGTTGCCCGCATTACCCTCTCAGGCCGTTCCTCTGCTCTAGGTTCCATCTATTTATGTCTCTGCACTGAGAGAGAAGACCTGAATGTCCGACTTCGTTGTTTTCTCTGAAAGCTCTTGTGCTTTTGGGGTGTATAATACTGGCGTACTCCCCAAATAGAGATTTTTGTAACTGGAGGTAGTCAGATGTTCCTGCCCCGCATGCCAGGATTTAAAGCCACCTGCCTGACCATCTCCGGGCTTTATCTGCTACTCTGTGGCAGTCTCTTTGCCAAAGGCCTGGCGGTGAGTATGGCAGAATACAAGATCCCGGCAGTGACCTTGGCCTCGCCCCACTACCTCGACAGCTTGCACTGGGTCTATACCCATATGCTGGTGATCGGTTTGATCATTGGTCTGGTGGGCTGGTATGCGCGCGAAGCCCCTTTCAAAAAGGCCTTCAGCCGCCTGATGTTGGCGGCCCATGTCTATTATACCTATCTCGATTTTATTCACTCCGACAGCGCCGTGGGGAACGCTTTGTACCAGGGCCCGGCTTCGGTGATTCCCGCCTATTTTTCTTTGTTTTTCACAGGGCTCTTTCTTTATCTGAGTCTGGGTGGGCATTCAAAGCCTTGAAAATGGAGGTGGAATCAGGTGAATGTATTTGAAAAAGGAGGGATCACCCTCATTGCCTGTTATGGCCTGTTTATTCTCCTGGCAATTCCGCTGCTGCTCAAAAAAATTCCCCCCAACCCGATTTATGGCTACCGTACACCTGACTTAATCAAAAGGCCTGCACATTGGTTTGAGGTCAATGCTTATTTTGGTCTGTGTTTGCTCCTCAGCAGCCTTTTTATGGGGGCTGTCAGCTTGTTTCTGTTTGCCTGGAGAGGTCTTTCGGCCAGCTTGTTTCTCAATTTGAGCATTGTCTTCATGCTCTTTCCGGTTGCTGTATCTGGTATTCTAACTACCGTGTTTTTACGTCAAAAGCATTTCCCAAGGATTGATAAAAAGGAGACATCTCATGGTGGCTGATCTGGTTTTAAATAGCTCTGTTGTGGCCACTCAGCAATGGGTCCTGCGCCACAAAAACGGCCTCAAACGCGAAATTGAAATCTCCCGGCAGACCCATCCCCAACGCTATGACTTTGTTGCCGCGCTGTTGGCCAGTGGTGGCTTAAGTGCTGAATTGCAGGGAATTTATGCCCAGCTCAGTGAAAATGACCGGCTGTGGCTGGCTGAAGAAAAAATTCTCTTGCCCGCTTCTGAGCAGGCCGAAAATATAACCTTTGAATGCCCCCTGGACCTCTCCCTGCCAGAATTGCTGCCGCTGACCGTCAGACAGCAGTTGCCGCAGCTCAGCCCCGAAAGACGCGCCCTGTTTGGGATCAACCCGCGCATGGTCTTGCAGACGGAGCCCGATCTCGATGAAACCTATGCCGAACGGGTGCCCTTTCGTGAGGTCTTTTCTGAGCGGCGGCCCGTGCTTTGGGTGCGTGAGCCGCTTTATGAAATGCTCTTGCCCTATTGGCCCAGCCCCGAGATGCTGCCGATTATTCAGGCTTTGCTGGTTGGGCAGATTCCCCCCGATCTCAGTGACGAGACCTTTCATGTGCTGGTGCTGGCGCGGATTTTACTTCTGGCCAAACCCCACGAATATGTGCAGTTTCAGGCCCAGATGGCGGCCTTGATGAAGGCCAAACTGGAAAAAGAACAGTACCTGATCTTTCAACAATGGCTCAGCCCCATTCTCTTGGCTGCGCTGCGGGGCTATTACCGCGAGATCAAGGCCGAGGGCTATTTATTTGCCGAAAACTCCCCCGATGCCGTGCGCACCTGTGCCCACAATGATCCGCTGACCTGTTATTTGCAAACCCAGATGACAGGCTGGCTCAATCGGCTTTTGCCAGAAGCGGTCAAACCGACCTATACCTTTGTCTCTTATTACGATCAAACCGGCATGGGCAAACACATCGACTGGGAGCAATGTGCCTGGAATATTTCAGTAATGGTGGACCCTGTGCCCGAAGAGGCACCGACCCTGACCTGGCCGCTTTTTATTCAATTCCCCGAAACCTTGGTCGAGGCCCATTTGGAACCGGGCGACGCGATTCTCTACAAAGGCACCGACTTTCCCCATTGGCGCGAAGATTTGCCGCCGGGGCACCGAGCCACAGTCAGTCTTTTTCACTTTGTCCATCAGGATTATGTTCCTGCGAAGCGGCCAAATTAGCTCTAAGCGCTTTGGGCAGGGGCTGGGTTGGCTTGATTGCATAACCTTGGGCCTGAATCAACGCCTGCAATTGTTCCACCCGCTCCTGGGGGTGGGGGTGGGTGGTCAGGTAGCTCAAAAAACGTGGGCTTTTTTCCTGTTGGGCCAGCCTTTCGAAAAAAGCTGTGGCCCCACCTGCATGGCCATATTTTTTGACCAGTAGTGCCAGCCCCAGCTGATCGGCGGCACTCTCTTGGCCCCGTGAAAAGCTCAATTGCAAGTTGCGCAGAGAATTTTCAGCCATGCCACTGACAAAATTCTGGTTGCCGAAGAGGGCATTGGCCAGGGTATACATCACCAATGCCCGGCCCAGACCGCGCAAATGATCGCGGTGGATCAAATGGCCCAACTCATGCCCGAGTACAAAGAGCAGCTCGTTTTCGGACTCAGCCTGGGCCAATAAACCACTTAAGACCACAATATGCCCGCCAGGCAGAGCCAAGGCATTCACATCTTCGTCGCTGTGCACATGGACAAAATACGCGGGACGCTTGGCTTTGTCTGGGAATTGCAGGGCCAGCAACTGATCCAGCTCGGTTTGTAAGGCCTTGCTGCCCGTTTGGGTCGAGGGGCTGGCATCATCCATCTCCAGCAAAGGGCGGTAGAGCGTTGCCAATTGGCTTTCGCTGCGCGCATCCAAACGCGGAACGATCCAGTCCACAGCCAGACCGAGCACGAGCCAAACCACACAGAGCAGCCCAGCCAACCCCCCGATCAAGATCAAAAATTCGTGCAGGGGGTGGTTGGGACTGACATTGACATTTTCTGTGGCGGCAGGGGGCTCTTTGGGCACAAAGACCATGGTTGGCGCTAGCGTCGGTAGCGCACGGCTGTGCCGTAGACCATGGCTTCGATGCTGGGCAGGCCATTTTTTTGGCCTGCGCTGCCCCCACCAATGGAGGCCGTCTCAACCCGCAGGTTGATAATCATGTCGGCACCTTGCTTGCGGGCCATTTCTTGCATGCGCAGGGTGGCCTCGCGGCGGGCCCGGTCGATCACCGACTCATAAGCGGAGACCCGGCCCCCAAAGAGGTTGCGCAGGCTCGCCACAAAGAGTTTAAAATAGTCCACAGCCATGACGGCATTGCCATTGACCAATTGTGCCCATTCGACCTCACGGGGGTCTTGGGGAGGGTGTTTTAAATTGGTGGTGGGCAGTTTTGTAAAGGCTTTTTCGCGCTCGATGATCGAGGCATAATGTGTTTTTTCGGCGTGAGATCCGGCAAAATAGCCGATCGAAACCATCACCGCCAGAATGAGTAGTTCCATCGCTCTGTTAACCTACCTTGACAGCGGTGCCGTAGACATAAATTTCAGCCGCCCCCTGGGCCACCGAAGAGGTGGAATAGCGAATATTTACAATCGCATTGGCTCCGAGTTGGCGGGCTTGGGCAATCATGCGCTGGGTGGCTTCGTCGCGGGCCTCTTGCAAGAGTTCGGTATACCCTTTGAGTTCGCCGCCGACAATATTTTTGAGCGAGGCCATCAAATCCCGGCCCACATGTTTGGCGCGCACGGTACTGCCATTGACCACGCCATACATTTCCACGATTTCTTTGCCCAGGATGTTTTCGGTATTGGTGAGAATCATGCTGTCTTTACCCATTCAATTTAATCTGTTTAATCCTTTTTATTTTGCCTGATCCCCTCTTAACGTGGCTGTAAAGGCGGTCACAGGGAAAAAGGCCAGATATGGTATGATTTGAGAACAAGCAAAGAAACTAAAGAGGCCCGGCATGTCTGAAAATTTTGTCGTTGAATCGATCGAGTTTAAAATGAAAACTCAGGCCATGCTCAATTTCGCTCCCATGATTTTCACTATCAAACAGCCCCGGCGGCGCGATTTGGTTTTAACTGAAACCCCTTTCTGGTCCGAAGAGGCCCACAAATTGTTGGGGCCCAGTTTTGTCACGGTGGTGGACCAAGATGGTTGTTTGCGCCAGATCAAAATTGCGAATTTTCTCAAAGAATATGGGCGGATTCAATCGGCCTTTGAAGTCAATTTTCACATGATTCAAGACACCTTTACCGTCTTGCAAGAGGGCCTGACACGGGTGACCTTTGTGAATATTATGGAGCTGGCTTACAACAAATACGCCATGAATGCCAAAATGCGCAGCCGTTCCAGTCTCTAAACCCACTTCTCCAGGCTCTGTTCCAAAATCCAGGTGTCGAATGTTTCCGAGGCTGCGCTGCAATAGTGCAATTCGTCCAGCCAGACGGGCGCGCGTTCGGGATGCAACAATTGAGAATACGAGAAGACCCCCGGTGCATAGATCGGCAATTGTTGGACAAAGCTGCTTGCAGAGCCTTGCACGGGAATCAGGGTATTGCCCACCAAACACAGCTCACCGGCCAAAACCGCTTCCATCAAAGGGACTTTATCCAGCCCCCATTGAAAAAAAAGTTTTTCAGGCAGCGCGGGATTTTTGCGCGGCTTAAACACATCCAGTGTCAATATTTGCCCTTCTGCATTGCTAAAATAATTTTGTTGATTGGCCCGTGCAAAGCCTTTGAGCCATTTAAACAGCGGGCGTCGCCAGCGCAAAAAGGGCTCCACCCAAGCCAATTCCCGTTGGAATTTGGCCTCTCTGTCGGGGCTCTCGATTTGGTTTTGCAGGGCCCAGGGCTGCGCCAATTCTTCCATTTGTCCCGTCGCTGGATGTAGGCAGCGCTGGCCCAGGATAATTTTGCGCTGCAGTTTTTGCCCGGATAAATAGCTGGGGCCAAAGACCAGGCACTCTTCGAGCACTGTGGCCTGTTCCAGCCGCACCTGCCCACTTAAGAGACTTCGGCTGACTTGGCAATTGTCCCCAATCTGGGTTTCACTGCCCAGCCAGACCGGGGGCAACAAAGTGACATTGTCAGCGACCTGGACCTGCCGCCCTTTCCAAATACCCTGTTCGGCCCGTGCAGGCAGCTCGAAGCGCTCGCCCCGCGCCATGACTTCGAGATTGATCTGCAGATAGGCGGTTAAATTGTGCAGTGGCACCACCGGGAAGCGGATTTCGGGATGATAATCCAGCGAGGCCTGTACCCATTTTTCAAAGCGGTTTTCAGCCAGCAGGCCATGCATCAGACTGCGGGGCATCAGCAAAATAGTGTCGGTCAAATTGAGGTGGCGCTGGTTTAAGCTGTAAATGCCCTCACGGGCCGGCATGTGCAGGGGTTTGAGCGCGGCGCGGTCAAAGAGCGGAAAAAGGGGACCATCGATGATCAAGAGATCGTCATGGATTCCCGGTGCCAGCCGTTCCAGGGTTTCGGAGATCACCTCACCGGGCATGCCTTGCAAATACGATAATTTGAGGCCCCAGGCGCTGCCCGTGCCAAAATGGGCAGAGATTTCTCCGTTGGCCAAATAATCGACCAGCATGACTTCGCTGATGCCCAGATAGAGAAAGAGTTCCAAACAGTATTCCAGCAGCGGCTTTTCGCAAATGGGGGCCAGCCAAATGGAGCTGGGCAAAGCCAGATCAAAGCGGGGGTCGGGCAGGCGGCAATTGAGCAGACCTTTCATAAAGCGGGCGTTTCTCCAGGGCTTAGGCTTCACCTATTCTAACCGAGGGCCGGGGTCTCTGCCGGTACATCTCTCACAGGCTGTCCTTCGACTCCGCTCAGGACACACATTCGACTCCGCTCAGGTGACGTCAGGGGCTTGCCCCACAGGAACCGCACACCCCAATCGCCCCTTTTTTGAAACCAATTTTCTAAAATCACTTGCTCTCTCGACCTGGGCATGCCATCCTGAAAAAAAAGAAACAGGCCTGCTTGATGCGTTTATCTTTTTTGCTGCCGTCTCTGCGCTTCTCTCTGCCACTTTCTCTGCTGCTGGCCCCATTGCTGTGGGCCACACCGGCCCAGCCCGCCGAAGTGGTCTGTGGCGAGGGCTTGCCCCCGGCCATTTGCCAGCGCATCACCCAGCTCTTGGGGCAGACATCCGCGCCAACGCAGCCGATTAAAATTCTGATCGGCCAAAGCCCTGCCCCAGCCTCGCATGCAGAAGAGGGCTTTGTCTGGCAGGTCCGGCAGGACGGGGCCCAGTTGATCCTCTCTGTCAGCGGCCAGCCCGGCAGCCATGCCAGTGGCGGAGTCAATACAGGCTTGCTCTATGGGGCTTATGCCTTGCTAGAGCGCCTGGGTTTTCGCTTTAACCATCCCTTTCAACCGCATATCCCGGCCCAACTGAATCTCCCCACACCCGGAGAACAGCAGAGTGAAAGCCCCAATTGGCCCCAGCGCGCCATTCATCAGCACACCATGCATCCGCTGGAGTTGACCCATGTGCTCAATGGCTGGGGGCCCCAAGGGCCGGGTGATCAGGCGGGCTGGGAAAAGCTGCGGGGCGAGTGGGAGCTGTATTTGGAGTGGCTGATCGCCAATCGCCAGAACGAAGTCGAATGGGTCTTGCTCGAAAAAGGGCCCTGGCAGAGTTTTTCGCGCAGCACCCTGCGCCAAAAGCGTCTCTTGGCCTTGGTTGAACAGGCCCATGGCTGGGGGCTGCGGGTCGGCATCGACGTGCCTTTGGCCCTGGGACAACAAAATGCCTGGCGTTTGCTCACCCAGGTCGGTGACCGGAGTGATGAAAAACGCCAGATTGAAGAAAATCTCGACTGGCTGATGGGCGCTGGTTTTGACTTTGCCTCCACCGAATTGGGGCTGAGTGAGTTTCACAATGCCGGGGACGCCACCATGTTAAATTGGCTGAACCAGGCCACTGCCCACTTGGCAGATAAACACCAAAAAGCCTTTTTTACCAAAATCCACATCTCCAGCGGCCAGCTCTCCGAGAACTACAGCGATCCCGAAACAGGCAAGCCTCTGAACTTCAATTTTTTGCCCCATTATGCCGACCCGCGTTTGGGTATTATGCCCCACACCGTGCAGATCTACAGCCTCGACGACCCGGCTCCGACTTATGGCCACCAAGACTTCCGCGAGATGTTGCGTTTTATTCGCTTAGAGATGGGCAAACGCCCGCTGCTCTGGTATCCCGAAACCAGCTATTGGGTCAATTATGATGTCAATGTGCCGCTGTTTTTGCCAGTCTATGCCGCTCGCCGCTTACACGATCTGCGGCTGCTGGCCCAGGCCGAAGCTCAGAATCAGGTCCAGGGCCAACCCCAGGCGCGGATTCAGGGCCAGGCGATTTTTTCCAGTGGCTTTGAATGGGGCTATTGGCTCAACGACCGCATCACTGCCCGTGGCGCTTGGCTGCCCAATCCACTTGGGCAATCCGAAAGCGAAAATCTGAGGACCTTGTTAAACGAGGCCCTCAGTCCGGTCGGGAGCGACTTATCCGAGTGGGTGGCCCTGCTCGAAAAGACGATCACCATTCAGCATCAATTGCTGGTTTTGGGTGAGGTCAACGGACACAAGCCGAAAGATATTCACTTGCGCAGCGGCATGGCCTATTTGGTGGGCAGCGACACCTGGAGTGAGATGGCTGGCTATTTGCGCAAAAGCGGCATTTTGTCGGGTTTTCAAACCCAGCCCGAGCGCTTGGAACCCCAAGCTGTGCGCCACCAACGGGAGGCTTTAACGCTGTATTTAACCGAAATTCAACCCCTGCTCTCAGCCATGGACCGGGAATTTCAGGGCCTATTCAGGCAGTGCCAGGACTTGCAGCGCCGCCAGCCCTCTGATTTGGCAGGAGAGATCTGCGATGGTCTGGAGATCAATGCCCTGCGGGCACGTTTTGTCTTGGGCCAGTTCGAACAGGCGGCCCAAGCACAGGTGGGCCAAAAACAGGCGGCTCAGAGTTGGTTGGCCCAGGCCCAATCCAGTTTGCAGGCGGCCCAAGCCCTGGTCTTGCAGCGAGAAAAACACTACCGAGCCGATCGGCAGCGGATCGCAGGTTGGGGGCCCAATCCCACGGCTTACCGCTATGGCTACCTTTGGCAGGCCCATTCTCTGCATTTTTGGCGGCGCGATATGCAAGCCATGGCGAGCGGAGATCATCACCCCTGCCGCCTGAATATTATCGACCCACTTGAAGTGGCCCTGCCCGATCCGGGCTGGGATCCCCGCGCTCAAACCGCCCGTGAATTGGCCCCGTTGGTGCCGGGATGGCGAGAATGCCTGATGCCCCCTGAAAGTGAACCCGATTGGGATAAGTGAACTCAAAAATCTTTGTGCTGCCGACGCAAGTTTAACTTAAAGTTTTCTATATGTTAAATTAACGTTAAGTTATTCAGGTTTTTAATCAGTTCATTTTTGAAGGAGCATCTCCGATGCAATCAATCCAACCCAGTTCTCTGCAGAGTTTTATTACCCCTCCCGCCAATAGCTATTACCTCAATCCCGCCAGCCTCAACCAGGTGGCCCGTGTCTTTGACCAAAACCGCGATGGGGTGATTGGCCGTGACGAATTGCAGGTTTCCCCCCAATTGCTGCGCCAACTCGACCGCAACCGCGACAATTTTATCCAGCTTTTTGAATTTGAGCAGGGCCTCAACAACAATCAGGTTTCTGTGCAACATCTCTCTCCAGCTGTCTCTCACCAGATGGCCCAGGTTTTGATCGCCGACCGGATTTTTAGTGCGGGTCTGGGTTCTCTCGGCCAAGCAGTTGACCATAATTACGATGGCTTTGTCACCCGCCAAGAATTGGCTTTGGCCCTGAATACAGGCCGGGTGATTCTCAGTGGTTCTTATTTGGTCGCGCCTCATCAACCCAATCAGCCCAATTGGCCTCCTGCTTATCCGCCCAACCCCGGTTATCCCGGTGGCCCTGGTCAAGTTCCCGGTGGCCCCGGTTATCCACCTTACCCTGGCATGGGCAAAACCGTTGAACAAACCCGCTCGTTTATCTCCGAGCTGGAAAGCAATAAAATGCGCAAAGACAGTTGGGGCAATTATGATCCCAGCACCGGTATCTTCACCCCCGAAGAGGCCAATGGCAAAATCCGCAAATTCCTCGAAGACGAAGTGGTCAACTCCAGCGCCATGTCACTCAAAGACAAACTCGAAATCTTCAAAGTCCAGCGCATGAAAAAAGACAGCTGGGGCAATGATGACCCCTCTAAAGGCAGTGTGTCTGGCAAACAGGCCAGCGATCTGGCTGAAAAAGCCGCCAAAGCCACTTTGCCCAACCCCTTTGAACGCGACTTTGCCAAAACCTATATCGACACCCTCAGTGGCGAAAAAATGAAGCCCGATAGCTGGGGCAACGATGACTACAGCAGTGGCCTCTACACCCCTGCCCAGGCCAATACCCTGATCAAAGCTTTTCTCCGCAGTACGGTGGTTGATTCCCGTGAGATCAGCCGCGACGAAAAATTGGCTTTGATTCGCAGCCAGACCATGAAAAAAGACAGCTGGGGCAATGACAATCCCCGCACCGGTTCTCTGACGACGTTTGAAGCGCAGCAATTGAGCAAAGAAGTCTTTGAAAGCTCTTCGGGCTTTCAAAGCTTGAAAGCCGCTGCATAAAGCTGCTTTCATTTAAGCATTTTGCGTGGGCATCTCCTGTGGGGGGTGCCCTCTTTTACTTGGGGGGGCTTGTAGGGGCAATCGGCTCCGGTTGGCGCAAGCACCTGAAGGGCGGGCCGCTCACTGCGCACATCGTGTGCGCGTTCGCTAATTGCCGCGCCTTGTCTCTTCCATCCATGGGACTGCGGCGCGGCAGGTTGCCCGCCCTTTTCAGGTGCTTGGCCAACGCCCGAAGATGCTGCCAATAAGGCAAAAAAATGGGGATCGCTTTTATAAAATTAGATGCATTCTAAGCGATAAATACCTGATGGCGGTGCCAGTTTAGGTAGGGTTGATGTTTTGGGGCAAGCCATCGCAATTTCAGCGTTGGGTCCAAGTTCAGGAGTTTTTGATGCATAACCGTGAGCCGTGAAGATAAGATGATATTTCCTTCTTCTGAAAAGCTGATCAGCCCCTGATCAAAAAGTACATCCAAATGAGCTGCTAACAAAAATCCATTAAAGACATCGAGGCGTTCTTGATCTGATTCACAAGTTGCCCAAGGTTTTGCGTGACTGGCTCGCAGCAGTTCTTTGATGTCGAGCCCTGTCACAGAACAAGCTCCACCCCAATATTGCAGCATGGCCTTGCGGAACGCATCTTGCCCGACCCTTTGTTTGACGAGCCTTTCAACTTCAGTGCCGTTTTCTCGCACCTTGATGAGTTCTATTTTTACTTGCTCTTGGTAAGTCTCAGCCGCTTGATCAGGCAAGGAGTAGGACAGTTCGGCAATGCGTTTGAGGAGTTGGCCCAAGGTTTCATCGTCCTGAACTTCTGCAATCAGGCCCTTGATCTGCTCAGGAAATGAACGGCGCAGTTCTTGCGCCAAGAGTTCAGAGGGGAGCGTTAAGTGCCAGCTATCTGGCTGCTGACCGGGCTTAATCTGAACTTCGGCCTTGTGCCGGGCTGATGCCAACGTAATCTGCGAATTGTCTTTTTGAAGGATGCGTTCCCAACCGTTGTCTTGGCCCGCTTTTTCGAGCAAAGCTTGCTCAAATGCGTTTATTTGCTTTGGCTTTATGGCTGTATTCAAAATATAGAAGTGAAAGTTTGGTTTTAAATCCAGTTCAACGGTGTCACCTTTTTTGATACCCTGTTGCTCAAGAAAATTTGCAAGGCTGATCTGATGCGAAAAAGGTGGAAAGGAGTTGGTGGAAATCCAGTAAAGCTGATCGTTTTCGGACCAATGTAAAAGTGCGGGAATTATGCTTGTTCCTGCCAAAATATTGCAAAGGGTGCCGGGTTTTCCTGAAGGGATGGCGGGATATATCTGCGCATTGTCCAGTTGAGAGATACGAAGTTCTAAGGCGTTCTCGTTTGGACTATTTACTGTGCTACGTATCATGGGCGATTTTACTCCAGTCTATGCGGTTCCATTCCAGGGCTCCGGTGATAGCTACTGGTCTGTTTGTCGAGGCGAAACCAGTCTGGCAGGGATACTTCGTCCGAAGAATGCCGAGCGGCACACCATTCGCCAAAGAGAATCAAGTTTTCATCCAGGGCAACAAAAAGAGTGTCTTCACACTCTGCTAACCAAGTTTTGAGCTTATCGAACTGACCCATAAACAGGTGATAAAGTATAGGGTTTTTCTTCATAGGCGGGCATCCTGAGGTTGCCAGTCGGCTTTGAGATCGCGCAGCAATTGCCGCCAGACCTGATCGGCATCGCGGTTCTGTGGGCCAAAGGAGAGCGTGAAACGCGCATTGAGACCGGTCTGACGCACCTGCTCAAGCCACTGAAGTGCAGCGGTACTGCCAATTCCTTTTTGGAGCAACACATTGTATAACAACTCATACTCCTGGGGCAGGTTCGTGGCAAAGGTGATCGGATCATCTGAGCCAATGCAGATATTCACGGCTGGTCCCATTTCTTCTTCCAAGGGGTGTCCAGGGGGTGGGTTCAAATTCCAAAGCGGGTGGTGTTCGAGGTTTTGCAAATCGGCGATCAAGAAGTTGCTCGATGGGTTGACCTCGATGGTTATTTCTTTTTGGCAGACCCGCTGGCGAACGACTCGCTGCATGGCATAGAGAGCCTCTTGCTCATCGCTTGTGTTGTGAATTTCAACGACTTGGTAACATTGATGAAAACATTGGCTGTCTGTGAGATAGGTATAAAGCCAATAAAAATCCCGATTTTGGCTGGTGAGTTGTTCGAGGCCATCCATTACCTTTTCGCCGTTGGGAAAGCCGACACGCTCCAGTTTATCCGGGTCGAACAGCTGCTCGTAGAGTTGACAGGCATCTTGGGTTTGGCATTCTGGGCCTAAGATCTCGCTGGCGTATTGGCTGACCAGAGCTTTGATTTTTTCAAGCCGACTGTTTGATATTTTGGCATGGCCAAGTCGGTATTGTTTCCATTCCCAGATCAGATCCCAGAGCCGGATTTCTTTGGGCATCCAAACGATGGGATGTTGTTCCACCCAGCGTTTGGGAGAGAGCCCCAAGGCGAGCCCATGGCCGATGCGATCACCCCGTTCGAGTGGAAAGCGGGTAATGACTTCATCCATGCGGCGGATGCCATCCAGAAGATGGGAAAAATCTTCGCCCACGTGCATGGTTCGTCTAAAAGGCTTGAGGGGCCATTCAGGATATTTATAGTTTGCCTGCTGAAAAGCAATGTTACCTGCTTCTTTGAGTGGAAACAAAAGGTAAGACATAAACCAATTTGGTATTCCAACTTCGTCTGTGCACATGTCAAATCCTCGGATGAATGCAAGCGATAAGGGAACTTCAGTAAGGATTCTACAAAAAGTATTAATTTGTTTTTTTTTCGTATTGAAGTAAGTGCTCAGTCGGTATTCTTTAGTGTTGTTTTCAGGGTTGAGCCAGGAATCCATCCAGTGTTTTGCCGTTTGTTTTGTCTTTGTAGCAGGGCCCCTGTTTTTGGGAATGTGGAGAACGCAGCCAATTTCCACATTGCCTTTTTCCTCAATCTCAAGCCATTCATTTAATGTGCTGCGGAGCTGATTTCTGAACTTCGTAAACTTTTCTATAGGAGCCGTTCTGAACTCATATGATTTTAGAGTATGGTTACGGCCACCCTCTAAGAAAAATGCCTGTTCCAAAGCAAATCTTGAGTGCATGAGCTTTCCGATTCTTTTGTAGAAGTGAATAAACCAGCTAAGCCCTTTAACCATGGGTCTCTGGACAATGTATCTGTAATACATCACTTTAATTCTGATAATTTGCCACAGGAGTTTTTGAAAAAAATCGTCTTCTCGACCTGTTGGGGTCTCGATATAATCAAAAGCTTTACGCAGCCAATAGATTTCGTGTTTATCACCAGAAACGGTACCTACATTACTTCTGACAATTGGGTCCAATAGCCAAATATCATGAGGCTTTTGAATAGGCAAGTTAAACTCAGTCAATCGGCTATAAAGATTTTGCAATCGCTGGTATTCGGGTAACTCCAAGTGTTGGGGCGCTCTGAGTGCATGGATAGCTTCAAAAAAAATAAGTGATTCGTCGTGGGATATATTCTCGGAAATGTTTTCCAGGGTCTGTTGAAAAGAATGAATCAATCCGTTTGGTTGTTGAGATTCGCAAACATATTCACACATCAGCAATCTTGCAAGACCAGCTGCTGTCAACCAAGACAAAAAATGGATTCCCCCATCGAAAGGCGCTCCTTTATCTGCCAAAGTTTCTGCTTTACGAGGGTCTCTGAGCGCGTCTTGTACCTGACACCAGTGACTCGAAAATTCTCCAGCAGCTCCCAGATGAACATGGGTTTGAGCGATTCCGTGCTCTCGCAGATGATTACCCAGCAAAGGCGTTTCCCAGCTTATTTCTTGAGGCCCATTGAGGCTCCAACCAGCTGCGAGTATTAGATCAGGTGGAAGAGCAAATGTGAGCCATCGCCAGACATCCGACGCCCCTTGTACATTGTCTTCCCCCGTTGGATCTGGATAAGCCAAATGACCTGCATTGCGGAGATATTTATGCGCGTGATTGCGAAGAATCTGCAAAAGACTTGAATTGCTTTGCCCTTGAAACCATGCCTGATCCCGAATACTGGCTATATGATCAACAGAAATACCTGGCATCAGACGTATCAAATCACTCTCTAAGAGCGGATAAAGGGCTTTGGCCAAGAGTTGATCGGGTTCAATCAACGCTTTCATGAATACTTCTTCATGACAAAATGGTAGTGCCGTTGTTTCAGCGTACAAAAAATGCAAAAGGGAATTCATAAATTCAGCTTAAGGTTCACTTTCTGGCTGCATGACTGGTAAAGTCCCTTCATTTTGATTTGGTTCAGATGAAGTTGATGATGTTCCCTGATCTGGGCTTGTAGTTGCTGGTGTTTGTGTTGGATTAAATTTGGATTTTAAATCATTAAAATTCTTATGCTGTTCAGCTGTCCCATTTTGTGGGAATATGCGTTTTAATACTTCTTCCATCACTTCTTTGGTTTTTACGTTAGAGGCTAACTCAAACCAATGATTTGATAATTCTGAATCAAGGCCCAAATTTTTGATTAGTTCTAATTTTTCCTCAAAAGGCTTAGATTTAATAGCGTTTAAGATGTGGTTTATTCTTGCATTTTTTAGTGTTTCATTTGAGCTGCTAATCAAATTAGTTAAAGTATTACTACTTGATGGTGCCTCAACTGGTTCTAGAAGTGGATCTGCTTTGAAAATTCCGAATTCTGGAGAAAACAATATAACAAAATCGTTCAACCATTCAGCCATATACCGTTTTCTTAGACCAGAAATGCCTTCTACTCTTGCATCTATAGTCATGTTTTGAAACCCTTGCATTGACTGAATCAATGTGAACCACAAACTTCTGCTGTTTTCGTGGTAGTTCACCAAGTCAACCGATAAATCCAGCTTTTGTTTTTGAATAACGTCATTGATTGCTTTGCACCAAAGATAAGCTGCAAATTCCAGGTGTTTTTTTCTGATTTGTGTCGACCCTGCAGTTCTCGTATCAAACTCTGGTGCTGAAAAGTCATTATGCTCAAGAATAGAATTCCAATAAATCCTGAACATTTCTAAATGATTAAAAAGCAGCCAATTTGGGACTGGCCAGGATATTAACAATTGATTTTCTGATAACGTAGAACAAGAACTAGATGCCCAATACTGCGTGCAATTGCTGAAATTTAGACGTTCGATGGTATTACCAGGGTAAAGTAGATTGATATCATGGTAAAGAAAAAGCCAATTAGCCCGCCAATCGGTTAAGTTATAGTATTCTTTATTTGCATTTTGGGGAGGTTGATCAAAGTTTTGCTCTGGGATTCTTAAGATAAAACCATCACATTTTCTAAAAGTATAAACACAGTGATTTGAATTGGCTGAAAATGAGTCAGAGGCATCGTGATAGATGGGTAATCTACTTGGGGAAACCTCAACTGTTTTTTCTGTGTTTTTAGGATTGGGAATGGTGCCAACAGGATAAAAAAGAAGTGTGAGCCGTTGTCTCACCCGATGTGGAAGACCAGGTTCTGCAAAAATTGCGCCTTCAAAGGCTTTTTTTAAAAATTGTCTGATTGCATCAAGTAATACTTCCCCTATTAAATGTGATGGTTCGTCAGGTAACTCGTTTAAGAAAGAAACCGTTTCTCTGGACAAATTTTCAATCGCCCGTATTGGACCAGATAATATTGATGTCTGCTGAGGAATAAATCT
>JBFWRL010000072.1:0-25825 GCA_050248915.1 Candidatus Sericytochromatia bacterium | reverse complement strand
GCTCTTCCGATCTCGGGTGGTTTGTCGCGAAAAGTGCAATGCCCGCCATCTCACGCCCCAGGATCTCTATGGAGAGGCCAACGAGCGGGCCCAGCTCGCAGTGATGGATGTGTCGTTTATTTCTCTGCTCAAAATTTTGCCTGCACTGCAAACGCTATTAAGCCCAGAGGGACGTTTACTGAGTCTGATTAAACCCCAATTTGAGGCCGCTCCCTCGCAAAACCGCAAAGGGATTGTGCACGATCAAAAGGTGCATTTTGAAGTCTTAGAAAAAATCCAAACCGGGGCCGAAGAATTCGGTTTTTTTCTGCACCAGATTATGAGCTCACCGGTTTTTGGCAAAGGTGGCAACCGGGAGTTTTTAGGTGTATTTTATAGGTACCCGCCCCAAAACAAACTCAACGCAGAAACCCTTTGGAAAGCCATACATGAAGAAGTCACCTGAAGCAGAAGACCTGCAATTGCCACGCTTACAACAAAAACTGGGAATTCCGGCTCATAAATTGGATTTGGCCCTGGTTCGCCAGGCCCTGACCCACAAGTCTATCCAGGCCGATCGGGGCAGTGAAGACCAAGGCCACAATGAACGTTTGGAATATCTGGGCGACGCCCTGATCAAAGCCAGCATCAGCGAATGGCTGTTTCGCTATTTCCCCGAAGCCTCTGAGGGTCAAATGAGCCAAGTGCGCAGCTATGTCGTGAGTGATACGGCTCTGTCTAAAACAGCTCTGCGCCTGGCCTTGCAAGAACATATTGTCGTGGGAACCACTGAAAAAGCCAGTGGCAATGGCATTCGCGAGTCAATTTTGGCCAATGTCTTCGAAGCTTTATGTGGGGCTGTATTTCTTTCACTTGGCTTTCGCCTGACTGCAGATATGATCCTGCAGGTCTTGCGTCCAGAACTGGAATTGGCCGTGTTGGGAGAAGCCGAAGAGGTGATCAATTACAAAGCCCTTTTACAAGAGTATGCCCAGGGTGAATACAAAACCTTGCCAGAATACACCGTCTTGGCCGAAGAAGGGCCAGATCATGATCGCATCTTTCAGATTCAGGTTGCTTTAAATGGCGAAATTTTGGGCACAGGCCAAGGCCGCAGCAAGAAAAAAGCCGAACAAGAGAGCGCCCGCCAAGCCCTACACAAACATGCCTTCTTGGAGCAGCAGAACGCCCGCATGCCGGGTTTGTCCCCCAAAGCAGCCGCATTTTTTAAACAGGATATTAAACCTGTCGGAGCCTCAAATCTAATTCAAATTTCGCCCTCGGAGCGACGCGGGCTCTTGGCCCCTTCGATTTTATCCGCTAATTTTTCAAATCTGGCCCTGGCCCTGGAACAGATCGAAAAAGGCGGTGCAGATTGGGTTCATTTGGATATTATGGACGGTCATTTTGTGCCAAACTTAACCCTCGGGCCGCCGGTGATTCAATCGCTGCGCTCGTTAACTCAAATGCCCTTTGATGCCCATCTGATGATCAGCGAACCCGAAAAATACATCGAAGACTTTGCCAAAGCAGGCTGTGAACGGATTACCGTGCATGCCGAAGCCTGCACTCACTTGGATCGTGTGATCAGTCAAATCGAAGAGGCTGGCGCCCTTCCGGGGGTCGCTCTCAACCCGGCCACGCCGGTGAGCGTCTTGGAAGATATCTTACACCGCCTGAAACTGGTACTGATCATGTCGGTTAATCCCGGTTTTGGAGGCCAATATTTTATTCCCAGGGCTTTAAACAAAATCAAACAATTGCGCCAAATGGCCAAAGAGCGCCAAATGCGGGATCTGTATATTCAGGTTGATGGTGGCATCAATCAAACGACGTTGCCGCAGGTGCTCGAAGCCGGTGCCAACGTGGTTGTGATTGGCTCAGCCATCTACGGTCAAGCAGATATTCCGGCGGCAACCCAAGATTATTTGGAACAACTCAGAATCCCTGCGGACAAAAATTAAAGTTTACTGTTATTTCATTTTAGCTTAACCTAACCCTAAGAAAGTTAGCGGCCTCCCTCCCGATAAATAATCATCAAAGCGTTATTAATATCTACGGAGGAAAGTCAAATGCAAATCACCAACCCAACTGCACTGAAGATTCAGCAGGCGTTGGCTCCGATTGAAAAGGCAGCCAATCAGGTAAACACCGCCATGTATGGTTCTCCCACCATGGCAACCGATAGCTATACCACCACAACGACCACTGCTCCCGCCCAAAAGGTCCCCCTCTATCAGTTCTTCGATGATCGTATGCGTCCTCCCAGCCCCCTGGATTATAAAATTGCCAACCGTCTGAGCTGGGTCGGTATTACCGATTCCGACAAATTCCTCAAAGCCGCAGACACCCCTTTCAAACGCACCATGATGTCTTACTTGGCTGGTGGCCTGTTCCTGAATAAACAAGATCGTGATTATGTCAATTATCAAATCGGTGCCTGGGCCGGTCAGGCCGACCTGATGCGCGTTCCTGGCGTTGACCTGACCATGGCTCGCCTGATGCAAACCAGTGGTGCCGGTGACGTTGCCACCTTGTCCCGCTATACCGGTGGCTTTGGTCTCGACAAAGGCGCTTTCTACGCAGCCATGGCTGCCAACGCTGTGCAATACGGCTATTGGATGCCCAATTTCAGCAGCGTTTCAACCGCCATTGATCGCTCCAAAACCGTCCCCCCCCAGATTCGCTGGTATTAAATAATTTTCTTTTTCCCTCTTCCGTATAACGCATCCCCGCCTCGGCGGGGTTTTTTCTTGTTCATTTGCAAGCGCTGGCAAAAGTGGATTCGAATGTCGAAAGAGGGCCCTGTGCTAAAATAGGGAACAACTTCTCTGGGAGATAACAGGCATGTTGGGAAAATACGATGGCGTCAAGCGTCTGAGCAAAGATTTAGTGGGAAAAGGCTTTCACTTTTCAAGTGAAGCTTATGATGTCTTGGGCAAAGACATGGAACTCAAATTGGAGCCCCTGGTGCGCAAAGCCGAAGAATATGCTCAGCGTGAAGGCCGCACAGAGGTCTTGCCCGGGGATGTCGTTAAGAGCATCAACTTCAATGCCGGTAAAAAATCTCCGCGTATTTTGATCGCCCATGTAACAGCTGGTGCGGGCCACCAGCGGGCTGCTGAGGCAATTGCAAAGGCCTTTCAAAACCTCTACCCCACTGCCAATGTTAAATTGGTGGACACCCTCGACTATATCAATAGCGTCTATAAAAAAGTCTATAGCACCTCTTATTTGGCACTGGTCAAGCACTCTCCCCGCCTCTGGGGCTATATCTACGATCGCTACGACAAAGATGAAAAAATCGATGACAAATTTCGCCAGAGCATGGAAAACCTCCAGGCCAGTGACTTTCGCGATCTGCTTGATGATTTCTCGCCCGATGCGGTGATTTGTACGCACTTCTTGCCCATGGAACTGATCTCACGCTGGAAGAAAAAGCGCAAATCCTCGCTGCCTCTGTACACAGTGGTGACGGACTTTGCCCTGCACGCCTTTTGGATTGTTGAAGAGGTCAATGCCTATTTTGTCGCCAGCCAAGAAGTGGCCCGCGAATTAGAAACCCGTGGCGCAGGTGTCAAAAGCATATACCAGACGGGAATCCCCGTCGATCCGATTTTTTCGACTCTTCCTCTGCAATCAGAAATGCGCGACAAACTGGGGATCAGCCGTGACCTTCCCACTGTCTTATTGATGGGTGGAGGCTATGGCGTGGGCGATTTGACCAGTTTGGTGCGCTCCTTCCGCTCTGTTAGTTTGGAGATGCAATTGCTGGTGGTAGCCGGCCGAAATGAGCAATTGCAAGAGGAACTCAGTCAAATTGCCACCTCTTTGCAAATTCCCTGCCGGGTCTATGGCTTTGTCAGCAATGTACATGAATTGATGCGGGCCTCGGATCTGGTCATTTCGAAACCCGGTGGACTCTCAACCTCCGAAGCGTTGGCCGCCCAATGCCCCATGATGATTATCAACCCCATTCCAGGGCAAGAACAGCGCAACAGCGATTATCTGCTCGAAAATGGCGCTGCTTGCATTTTGCACAATATCGCAGACGGTGCGTATTATGTCGAAAACCTGCTTCGGGATCAAGAGCGACTGGGTTATATGACCCAACAGGCCCGCAAAACTGGCCGCAAAGATGCAGCCATGGAAATAGCCAGACGGGTGGTTGAGCTGGGTCAACTGGAGATCTGAGGGACGCTCCAAGATGATTGACAATCTCGACAAAATCAAAGAAGTAGCACAAAAAGATGCATTTATCAACGAAATATCGGTTTTTGTTGATAACTTAATCGATCAAGACAAAGTAAAAGCGCTTTACTTGCTCAAAAATCTCTTTTTCGCACCCGAAATTCACCCCCGTGTGCGTTATATGTTGGCCCAGCGCATTGGTAAAATTGGTCCGCTGCAGCTGTTTCAACAATTACTCAGTTATTTTATTTTGAATAAATTTCCAGACACCCTGTCGGTAATTGCCGCACTGCGCAGCTTTGGCAATGCTGATGCCGTTCCCGCTTTGGTTGATTATTATCCACAGGCCAATTACCGCGAACAATTGGAAATCATTGAGACCCTGGCACATGTTTCCGCCCCGGAAACGATTGAATTTCTCAGCCAAATTTACAATGAGCAGGTCACGTATGCTCACCCACCCGACAAAAAGGAACTCGATGAAATCCGCCACAAAGCAAGCTCTGCCCTGAGCAAAAAGATCATGCGCTTTGACCCACTTTAAAGGAGAGGCTGATTCGAAGCCTTATACGTGTTATAATACTCTGTTAAATAAAAGCTTAAGCAAGGACTTGGACCCCCGCTGATGCTGGAGCAATTACAACAATCCCTGGAGCCCATCCTGGAAACCCACGGCCTTTGGCTTGCCCTGGGTTTATTGCTGCTTGTGCTTGTTCCTACCCTGGTTTTATTCTTTTTGCGCATCCAACAACGCCAAGGCTTAAATACCCAACTTCAGGATCTTCTGGATGCATCTGGCGTCTTATATAGTCGGCTCTCTGCGCTCGATCACAGTTTGCATCAGTATCAGGCCCAAGCCGAAGCCTATACTGGCAAAACCCAAATCCAAGTTCAGCCACTGCTGGCACCGCTCAGCGAAAACCTGGCCCAACTCCACCGCTGCAAAGTGAAAATTAAAGAATGGGAAGTGGATTTGGGTGAGCAAGAGGCAGAGACTGCTGAGCAGGAATGGCAAGCCATCGAAGTCGAAGCCCAAACGCTGATTGCCGGAGCAGAAAAAACAGAGGGCTTTTTGAAGCGTTTAAGCGAAGTTGAAGTGGCTTTGCAAAATCAGCTCAAACAAATTCATGCCTTGCTGGCCCCTTATCAAGACAGTTCAGAACAAGATCGACAGCAGACCAAACAGGGTTCTCAGACCTCTTTGGCAAGTCTAAAAAAACGCCTAGAGACCCTCGAAGGCAGTGGGCAAACACCCGATCCCCTCTCTGATCTGGAGGCGATTCGCCAATTATTACAAGATGTAAATACCTGGGTAGAGGCAGAAAAAAAAGCAGATCTGGCAGCAGCAGCAGCAACAGCAGCAGAGATACCTGCTGTAGCAGAACCCATAGCAGAACCCATAGCAGAACCCATAGCAGAAACCCAAGCAGAAACCGCAGCCCCCGAGCCTGCAGCACCAGCATTACATGAACCCGAGTCCGTTCCGGAGCCAACAACGCCCCAGCCGCAAACACAGGCAACCGTTGCTCCTTTGAGTGCAGAGAGCGCTGTAGAATTCAGTGAAAAACCTGAAGATGGGGTGGTGGAAACCGACACAGCCGAAAGCAGTCCTGTCGCAGAACCAGAAAAAGTGGAAGAACCCTTGGTGGAAGAACCCTTGGTGGAAGAACCCGCTGAGGCGGAAACCTTGACCCGTGCCCCCGCGCTGACCAACGCTGCCGCCATTGATCAGGTTTTGGATGACGCCCTGGAAGCCGTTGAAACAGAAACAGCAACCGAAACAGGTTCAGAAGATGCATTATCACAATCTGAGCCCACAGTCGCATCGGCTCCCCCTGCCACTGACAAAACACAAGATGCCAAAGCAAAGCTGGAAGCCCGAGTTCAGCAAGAAAAAGCCCTCCTGCTCCAACAGCAAGCCAGATTTTTACCCCATTTAGAAGAAATCCAACACGCACTCACTGAGCGCTTTGCCGCTTCACTTTGGGAGTCCAGTGAAAAGCATTTAAAACGGGCGCTCTACAAAGCTGAAGAGGCTGAACTCTTGTTGAAATTGGCACAACGTCTGCAGCAAGAGCCTGCAGCACCGGTCCATCGGGTCTTGCTCAATTTGCAACGTTCCGCAGATAAATGGCCAGAAATTGAAAAATTACATCAGCAGCTCCAGAAGCAGCACCAAGAATTAGAATTAGCAGCAGAACAGACCCTCCAGGACTGCAAGAAATTGCTCACCCTGCTGGAGTTGCCCGAATTTGAAAACAAAAAAGATCGTGAAGATTATCAGCAGGCGCAGCATCGCTTAGCAGGGGTCATCACACAATTTGAAAGCGCCCAGGCCCTGGATTTGGCCACAGCACAAACAGACTTGGCCTGGGTCGCTCACTGTATCCAAAGCTGGAAGATCCCTTCCAATCCTGAAGAAGAATCAATGGTAGCTTTATAATGGCAAATCGTGAAAAATACATGCTCCTTTTCCTTGTAATCCTCTTGGGTGTCACCTCATGGATCATCGCCACCAAACCCATCAAACAGGGTTTGGACATTCAGGGCGGAATTCACCTGGTGGTAGAAGCCAAAGATGTCAAAGAAAAAATCGTTGACAATAAAGTGGTAGAACCGGCCGTCAAAGTTGGCCCCGAAGTGATGCAAGCCGCCGTGGCTGTTGTACGCCAACGTGTCGATGGTCTGGGTGTAGCCGAGCCCCTGATCCAGCTCAAAGGCGATCGGCAAATCATTGTCGAATTGCCCGGTATCAAAGACCCCCAAGATGCGGTCAAATTGATCGGTGAAACTGCCCGACTTGACTTCCGCCGCCCAGACACCAAGAACCCAGGCAAATGGCTTGAAACAGGTGTGTATGGCAAAATGCTCAAAGACGCCCGCGCCAACCTGCGCGGTGCCAGCGACTGGATCATTGAATTTGAATTTAACAGCGAAGGCGCCAAAAAGTTTGGCGATCTGACAACCGAATTGGTGGGGCAACCCCTCGGGATTTTTCTGGATGACAAACTGGTCTCCGCGCCCAACGTCAACACCCCCATTACTGGTGGTTCTGGTTTAATCGAAGGCGGATTTACCGCCGAGGATGCCAAGAAACTCGCCATTCAGCTCAAAGCAGGCCAATTGCCTGTGCCTCTGAGCATGGTTGAAAACCGGACTGTCGGCCCCACCTTGGGACAAGAAGCGGTTGAAAAGAGTTTTATGGCCGGTATGGCCGGTCTGATTGTGGTGGTTTTCTTTATGCTCTGGTTCTACCGCGTGCCCGGCGCCATGGCAAATATCTCTTTGATTTTTTATTCAGCCCTGAATATGGCAGTCTTTAAACTGATTCCTGTCACCTTAACGGTACCAGGGATTGCCGGTTTTATTCTGAGTATCGGCATGGCCGTTGACGCCAATATCTTGATTTTTGAACGGACCAAAGAAGAGTTGCGCATGGGCAAATCTATTTTTAACGCAGTTGAATCGGGATTCCAACGCGCTTTTAGCTCGATTTTTGACTCCAATACCACCACCTTGATCAGCTGCGCTGTCTTGTATTATTTTGGTACGGGTCTGATCCGTGGTTTTGCCGTAACTCTTGCGATTGGGGTTATTATCAGCATGTTTACCGCCATTACTGTTACCCGCACGATTATGCGTGTGGTCGTTCGCTTCAAAAAAATGCGCAACCCCTTGCTGTATGGCGTCAAACCCGCTCGCAAGCAGCAGGCAGGAGCCTAGACAGATGTTCAACCCTTTCGCCAGTCCTGAAGAGCGGGTGCGTGCCCGTGTCCAGACATGTTTGGACGAAATGGTGGATATTGATACCGTCATCATGGAGGATGGCAATTACCGGCTGATCCGCGGTTCCGCCGTCCTCTATCTCAGCATTGCCGAGTGGGGGGCCCGAGATGTGATCGTGCGCTGCACCTCTTATGTTGTGGTAGGAGCCCACCTGGACGAAGAGCTGATGTCCTTTTTGCTTGAGTCTAACGCCAAAGTGACTTTTGGCGCATTCTCAGTCGACGATGACCGGGATATCTTGTTTGAATATGCCTTAATCGCCACCAATGCCAAGCGCTATGAGCTCAAAGAGGCAATCAAATCAGTGGCCAAAGCTGTCGATGATTACGACAATAAAATCATCAACCGTTGGGGCGGAGAAACCAGCTACAAAGTTCTCTTTGGGGTGGACGCTGACTAAAAGTCAAAAGCGGTTTTTTTGCGCTTAACGTCTTGAATTCCGCGATCAGAGACGTTATACTTGCCTTATTAAATCTTCTTTAACATTTTTAATAAAAGAGATTTTTACGTAATAAATCCATAGACACAAGGGTATTCGGTCGTTGAAAAGCGCAAAAGTACTGGTTATTGATGACGAACCTTCTATCACCAGCAGTATCAAATATGGCCTGGAAAAAGAAGGTTATATTGTGATTACCGCCGACAATGGTACCGATGGCTGTGAATTGGCACGCACAGAGAAACCGGATATTGTCGTTCTGGACGTGATGCTCCCCGGCCTGGACGGATATGAAGTCTGTCGCATGATTCGCTCTGAACTGCCTGTTCCGATTATTATGCTGACCGCCAAAGGCGAAGAGATCGACAAAGTAGTGGGTCTTGAGGTGGGTGCAGATGAATATGTGACCAAACCTTTCAGTTTGCGTGAGTTACAAGCCCGAATCAAAGCCCTCTTGCGCTTGGTCGCCCGCCATAAAAACACCAAAATGGTCGAGCCCGACCGGATTGAAATTGGTGAATTGCTGATCGACCTCAAACGCCATGAGGTCTTCCTCGATACCAAAAAAGTCAATTTAACTTTAAAGGAATTTGAGTTACTCAAACTCTTGGCGTTGAATGCCAATAAAGTTTTGTCCCGTGAGTATCTGATCGAACAGGTTTGGGGCTACGACTTTACAGGGGAAGGTCGCACTGTGGACGTACATATTCACTGGTTGCGTGAAAAAATCGAAAAAGATCCCGAAAACCCGGTGAGAATACAGACCGTGCGCGGTGTGGGTTACCGTTTTGAACGTCGCATAGGAAAATTAGCAGACTAATTTTATGTCTGATTCTACCCAGACCCCTGTGGTCCACAAAGCCTATGCCCAGTTGAGTTTTGCCCTCTTCTGGCAAACCTCTGTTTTATTGGTGATTTTGATTGCCGGCAATTTTGCCTTGGCCAAAATCAATCCCTCCTTTTTACCGCTCTGGAGTACCTTCTGGGCTCTGGTTATTTTGGGCGTGGTCTTTCTTCGCGCCCAACACTGGGGACAAATTTTAGAGGGCGTGGGCCAGTCTTTGGAAGCCCTGGGTGAGGCCGAAGAAAAGCCACTGCCTCCCATTTTTGAACAGGCCGCATTGGGACCCTTAAAAACCCAACTGAGCAAACTTGCAGCGAATTTGCAAACACCCCAACGCAGCTCAGGAAGCCACATGGTGCCTGTTGATTTAGAAAAAAATGAATTGGAGTCGATCATCCACTGCATGAATGATGGCCTCATCATTTATGATCTTGAATTGAATGTGATATTGCTCAACCCGGCTCTGGCAGAAATGCTCATCCCGAGCAATCCGGTTGCCACAGGTCGCTTGATTCAAAACCCCGACGATCAACTCTTGTTTGAGCGTACAGTGGATCCGACCAAAATGAAAACCATTCACAAAGCCATGACCGAAGAGCCCGCCTTACCGCGCTGTGATGTGATCGAATTAAAAAGCCCGGCCCAATTTCTCAAGCGCTATTCTTCGCCCCTGTATAACCGCTTTCACGAACAAATTGGCCATGTAATTATCTATCACAATATCACCCAAGAAGTGCAACTCGAAAAGGTGCGCTCCGAATTTATTACCAACGCCTCCCACGAATTGCGCACCCCTGTGGCCTCGATCAAATTGCTCTTGGAATCCCTGATGGTGGGCGCCAAAGATGAGCCCAAAATCCGGGATGAATTTTTGAATAATCTGCTGCGCGAAGCAGATCGGATGCATATTCTGGTCAATGATCTGCTGGATTTGTCCCGGCTTGAAAGCGCCCACGAAAAACTGCGGGTGGCCGAAATTGATCTTCCCAAAGTCGTGCATGATGCTATTCAGACAGTCACACCTCTGGCTCAGAAAAAAGGGATTGTGATTCGTGAAAATATCGAAGCCGATCTGCGGGTGATGTATGCCGATCAACTCCGTCTCTCGCAGGTCTTGGTCAATTTGGTCAATAACGCAGTCAAATTTACCCCCAACGGTGGTGAGATTCGCGTGATCAGCCGCCGCCTGAATGAAAAAAGCGTGGAATTTAAAGTACAAGACACGGGTATTGGCATTCCCGAAGATGACATCCCCTATATCTTTGACCGCTTTTATCGGGTCGAACAAAACCGCCAACGCCGCCAAAACTCAGGCGGAAGTGGTTTGGGTCTGACCATTACCAAACAGGTCGTGGAAATGCACGGCGGCAAGATTTATTGCAGCAGCAGCCCCAAAGGCACCACATTTACCTTTACCATTCCCCAAAAGCAACCCTTGCCTGCTGTTCAGCAGGTATAATCCAACTCCAGTCCCTGGTCGGCCAAAAAGCGCAAAATCGAGTGGCGTGTAAAGGTACGATAGGTTTGGGCCTCGCTTAAAAGTCCCTCTAATTGACAGTACAAGGAGGGGTTTCCTGCAATTTCCAAGACCACAGAATCCGCTTCTGTGAGCAAGCGAATGCGATGAGAGAAAGGAGCCTCACTGAGAAAGCGCAGGCCAATATCGCTGCTTTTATGGTGGCCATCTTCGCCCCAGAGGCTTTGTTGTAAGCGCTTTTGGTTGTCTTGCAACAGGCGAGCCAAGCGTGGCGGAAGGGCGCGCTTACCTGGGCGATACAGCATCAAATCAGTCAAAGCCATGGCAGAATACTCCTCAAGGGGTGGTACCTGATCTTATCGACAGAAAGGTGAAAAAGCTTAAAGGCCGAGCAACACAACGTCAGGGTGATGGCAACTTCTGCAGGGTAGAGGCCAAATCCATGGTTATGGCAACCCCCCAATGCACCAACGCCCCGCCCCAAATCGAACGGTTTTTCCAGGCCAAATACCCCAAGGCCAAGCCCGCCAAAATAGCGCCAATTGCCTCTCCCGCAGGTTTTGAGAAATGCACCATACAATACGGAACCGCGCTGATAAAAAAAGCATAAGGGCCCAAACGTTCAGACAGGCCAAAGAGTAAAAAACCCCGAAAAAAGAACTCCACAGCAACAAAATGCAAACCGTAAGCCAATTCCCAAAGCAAGAAGCCAGCTAAACTGGCTGAAGCGTAGGCAAAAAATGGATAGTATTCTTTAAAATGGGGATTGAACGACGCGCCGATAATCACAGGCAACATCACCCCCAACAGCACCAAATAGGGCCAACCGTGGCGGTGTAAACCATTCCAGGCCAAGCCATAATCCTTCAAATTTTGGCGAAAGCCAAATTTAACCACCAAAGCTGGCAGAATCAAATAAAAAACCACGATCAGACCACACCAACTCAAAGACTGAGGAATGGGATCGGCAATCCAGGTACTCAGCCAGCGCAAAGAGGCAAGATAATATTGCCCCGTTAAACAGAGCGCAGCGACAACCAAAACCAAGGCTGTACGCCGATCTAACCCCATAGCCAAACGAGAAAAGTCTTCGCGATAACGGGAGTGGGGGGTGATAGAATCCAAAGTGGTGGGGTCAGACATAAATCTAAGTTCTTTCAAATAAATCGGAATATGGGTAGCAGTATATCACCTGCCAAGGTTATCCTTTGGTTAACAATTGTTTATAAAAAAGGGAACTTTGATGCTTTTGAGCGCGTCCACCTGTTTTTGGGTACAATTAAGATTGATGTCAGCAGGAGAAATTCAAAATGAAAAATGAAAACGCCCCTTCGGATCCCCTCCGAGGTTTGGGCCGCAAAAAATTGCGGAATTTGGCCCGCAAAAACAAAGTTAAAAACGCCCATCTCAAATCCCCCGCCGCTTTGCGTCGTGCGATTCGACGCGCAGAAAAACGTACGCAGGAAGGCCATTCTCCTTCTTTAGCCAAAACCAAAAGCCGGGAAGAGTTGCTCGCGGAGCGCCGCAAAGCAGAACTTCAGGCCTATCAAGAGCACCGCCTGCGCTATCTCTACGCCCCCTCTCAATTTGCCCATACGGGTACCCATGAAGAATTCCTGCTTGAAAAAGATGATGAGCTGAATTTGCCCGATTTTTACAATGAGAACCAATTGCGCCTCTTGCCTGTAGATCCCTGGCAGTATTACCTCTATTGGGACTTTGCTCCAGAAACCCTCGAAAGTGTAAAAAAACACCTGGCTGAAGAATCTGTCTTTGTGCTGCGCTCGTATGACATCACCAGCATTGCTTTCGACGGCAGCAATGCCCATGGCAGTTGGGATGCGATCTGCCATCCGCTGATCCGCGAATGGTATATTTCCAGTCCTGTTCACGACCGGCATGTCTGCGTGGAATTGGGTGTTCTCAATCCATTAAAGGGCTTTCTCCCTTTGCTCCGCTCCAATACCACTTATATTCCACCGGCAGGGGTTTCTCCCGTGCGCCGGGATCTCTTTGCCCAGTTTATGCCTCAAGCAGTGGATCTACCACGCCCCAATCAACCAGCTCAGAGGCAGCCTGCAGCACCCCCTGTCACGGAGACCCCCGCGGTCAAATCACAGGTGGCGGATGCCTTTTTTCTGCCCTTTGTACCCACCCCCCACTTACTCAACCCCCGGCCAGAGCCCCAGCACGTCTTGGACTATGCCACGGTTCCGCGGTTTATTCCACAAAATATTGTCCCTATTAGCCAAGTCGCTGTGCCCGCACCGCAAGCGGGGCGACAGGAACAGTTGGCCGAACTCACGCCCCCCCCAGCCCCAGTGCTTGGATCCGAAGCCGACACTGACGGCCCATCTTACGACAATGGCTATCAGGAAACCACTTGGCAGCAGCGAGAAGCCCGCTGGTCTGAAGCCTTGGATGCAGAAAGTGCACAAAATGCCGGCAGAGAGAGCATTCGCCAAAGCCTGGGTATTCCCCAAGGCACAGAAATTCGCTGGTTCAGCGAATTGCCCTCAGAACTCACCCCGATGATCTTTGAACAGTGGATCACGGATCCTTATGATCAGGCCATGTTTGTCTCTTATTCAATCTGGCCTTGGGAAATGAGCGAATATCTGCCTCTGGGGGCCAGCGACTGGGTGCAACGCAAATTTTTGGGGGCCAGCCTCTTTAGCTGGTTCAGACCTGCTGGCAGCGAACGCATGGTGCGCTGGCAGCAATTTCCGGGTGCCAGTGAGGGCGCGCGTTGGTTGCGGCCCGTGGGAGCCAGTGAACGGGCTTGGTCGGGCTCCAATCAGCCACCGGGCCAGAGAGAAGGCAGTGTCTGGCATTTGTGGCCACAACGCCCACTCAATTACAGCGGACGGGGCTTGTTTGCATGAGTACCCTGCGCGGCTATCATGCCATGGTGCTTCACGCCCATCTGCCTTATGTGCGTCACCCGGAATACGATTATTTTCTCGAAGAGCACTGGCTTTACGAAGCCATCACGGAGACCTATGTCCCTCTGCTGGTGATGTACGAAAACTTGGTCAATGACGGGATAGATTTTCGCATGACCATGACCATGACCCCCTCTTTGCTGGCCATGTTGGCAGACCCACTTTTGCAAAATCGGTATTTGGTCTATATCGGGAGACTGGTCGAATTGGCAGAGAAAGAGGTCTTCCGCAATCAAGGCGATCCCCATTTTGAACCTCTGGCCCGCTACTATGAACAGCGGTTTAAAGCCACTCTCGAACTCTTTCAAAATACCTATAAATGCAATCTGGTGGATGGCTTTAAACGCTTTCAAGATCTGGGCCATTTGGAAATTGTGACCTGCACAGCCACCCATGGCTTTTTGCCCCTGTTTCAAATCTACCCGGAAGCGGTTCAGGCCCAGGTCCAAGTGGCTGCGCAGAGTTATAAAAGCCATTTTGGCCGTGGCCCCCGCGGTATTTGGCTGGCAGAATGTGGCTATTACCCAGGAGCCGATCGCTTTGTCAAACAGGCAGGTATCGACTTCTTTTTTACCGATACCCACGGCATTGTCAACTCCACCCCCCGTTCCCGTTATGGGGCCTACGCACCGATCTTTTGCCCCGACAGTGGCATGGCGGTTTTCTGCCGTGACAGGGAATCGTCAGAGCAGGTCTGGAGCTCTGAGCAGGGCTATCCCGGCGATTATTTTTACCGCGAATACTACCGCGATATTGGCTACGATTTGGATTTTGAGTATATCAAAGACTATGTTCAACCCGATGGCACGCGCAAAAATACGGGCATCAAATATTACCGCGTGACGGGCAAAACGGATAAAAAACAGCCCTATAACGTTGCCAAAGCACGTGAACGGGCAGATATGCACGCCTCACATTTTGTGGGCTGCCGGGCCGAACAGATCACCAAACTGGCGGATCTCTTTGAAGGCAAACGCCCCTTGGTGGTCTCACCCTACGATGCCGAACTCTATGGCCACTGGTGGTTTGAGGGCCCAGAATTTCTCAACCGCGTGATTCGCAAGGCCTTTTACAATCAAACAGTCTATAAAATGACCACGCCTTATGAATACCTCCTGGAAAACCCCACCCAGCAGATCGCCCAGCCGTCCGCATCAAGTTGGGGAGCCAACGGCTACAACAGCTTTTGGCTCAATCCCACCAACGATAAAATTTACCGCCATTTGCACAAAGCCACCGAACGCATGATCGAACTGGCTTATCGCTTTGTGGCCCCCCATGCCGTGCAAAAACGGGCGCTGAATCAAGCGGCCCGTGAATTGCTGCTGGCCCAAAGCTCGGATTGGCCCTTTATCATGAAAACGGGCACCATGGTCGAATACGCGATCAAGCGGGTGAAAACCCACTTGCATCGCTTTAACGAACTCTACCAAATGATTTACGCAGAAACCATCGATGAAACTTGGCTGACCAAAGTCGAGTACCTCGACAATATCTTCCCTGAAGTGGATTATTCAGTCTACCGCTTGCAGACCTATTAAATTTTCGCTATTTCACCGTCTGCAAATAGGCCCACAGCGCTTTGACCTCTGTCTCAGAGTATTTGGCTGTGAGCGCAGTAGGCATCGGGGCCTTGAGTTTTTCGCCCTGGGAATTAACCCCTTCTTTCATCGCTTTGACAAAATCTGCCTCTTTCCATTTGCCCAAACCGGTCTGGGTCAGATCCTTGGCAGGGGGCCAATCAGGAGGGCCGCCAGGAATCGGACCCCCTTTGAGATTGGGGCTGTGACAGCCAATGCAGGCTGTGTCTGAGAGGTATTTGCCAAACTCCACGCTGATGGTTTCGGCAGGTTTGACATGAAAGGGAGCAGCATGTTCAATTTTCTCGGCAGGCAGCAGTGGGGCCTTGTTGGTAACCAAGAGCATCGAGGCAATCGGGCCCAATTTTTGGCTTTGATTTTCTTTGGCTACCGCTTTAACTGTGCGGAGATAAGCGACCACGCTGGCCAGATCTGAGGCACTAAGGTATTGATAATCGTGGGAGGGCATCAACACAAGCGGTTGATTTTTTTTGCCAATGCCGTGGCGAATAGCTCGGGCTATTTCGCCATCGCTCCAATCTTTGAGAGCCCCAGGGGTAATATTATTGGCATAAACACGGCCCATCGCGCCATTGTCCATCACGGCTTTGCCCGCCAGATCGGGGCCATGGCAATCCACACAGCCATTGCGGATCTGCACAATCCGTTCACCCACAGCGACCTCAGCTTTGACATCGGCCGCAAATTGCACGGGAGGCACTTGATAGGTCTTGCTCATGCGGCTGCCAACATTAAGTGAGACCCAGCCAACCAAACCAGCCACACCAATCACGGGAACGGCAAGCACAATACCTGTCCATTTGAGTATTTTATTCACGGGTTTACCTCATTGCCTTTGCTTCTTTTGGTTGAGGTATTTTACCTGATTTATGCCCAAAAATCTTGGGGGCGAATTAACGCGGCTCCACTACAGCCCGTCCGACACTATCGTAGTAAAAGCCCAAGGCCTGGAGCTTGCCCGGATCAAAAATATTGCGACCATCAATGATCACAGGCTGTTTTAACAGTTGCTTGAGCCGGGGCAGATTCAAAAAACGAAACTCTGACCACTCGGTCACAAAGATGGCAGCATCGGCCTGTTCACACGCTTGGTAAACATCTTGGGCATAGGTCACCCGATCTCCCAAAATCTCTTTGACTTTTGGCATGGCTACGGGGTCATACACTGCAAGCTGGGCTCCCGCCGCCAAAAGTTCATCAATGATAAACAGTGACGGGGCTTCTCGGATATCGTCGGTTTGTGGTTTAAATGACAGCCCCAGAATCGCCAGTCGTCTTTGTGAAAAACCGCCAATGGCCGTGTGAATTTTGCTGATAAAATGCTGGCGCTGTTGCAAATTAATGCTTTGAACGGCTTTTAAAAGCGAGAAATCGTAGCCATGTTCTTCGACAATGTGGATAAAACCCGAAAGGTCTTTGGGAAAGCAGCTGCCGCCATAGCCCACACCCGCCTTGAGAAATTGCGGACCAATGCGCTTGTCCAGCCCCATGCCCCGCGTGACCTTGCCAATATCCGCACCCGTGCGTTCACAGACCGTGGCCAAGGCATTGGCAAAAGAAATTTTCATGGCTAAAAAGGCATTGCTGGCATGTTTGATCAGCTCTGCGCTGTTGATATCCGTGATCAACATGGGCGCATTTAAAGGCGCATAGAGTTGCACCAAGAGTGAAGCCGCTCGCTCAGAATTGACGCCCAAGACCACCCGATCGGGCTGCATAAAGTCTTGAATGGCACTGCCTTCGGCCAAAAACTCGGGATTGGAAGCCAAGTCAAACTCCACATGGCTCTGAGAAAGATGTTTGCGCGCCAGGGCTTCCATTGATTCTGCCGTGCGCACAGGAACGGTACTTTTTTCGACAATCAGTTTATAACTGCGCATGGCCCCAGCGATCTCTTTAATCACCTTTTCGAGTGCTGAAAGGTCGAGGCTGCCATCCGGCAAAGAGGGTGTGCCCACACAGATAAAGAGAATATCACCAAACTGGACACCTTCGGCAATTTCAGTGCTAAAAGCCAAGCGCCCCTCTGCCACATTGGCCTGCAACAGGGCTTCTAACCCAGGTTCATAGATGGGCACTTGTCCGGCCCGCAAAAGTGCAATTTTTTCTGCGTTATTGTCAATACACAGCACTTCGTGGCCCAACTCGGCAAAACAGGCCCCTGTGACCAGCCCAACGTAGCCCGAACCCATGATTGTGATCTTCATGAAAAGCGCCTGCGAAAATCTTCCAAACTCAATGTAAGTCCATCTCGCAGCGAGATCTGAGGCTCCCAGCCAATAGCCGCGCGAATCTTGGAGATATCTGGGCGACGCCGCTCGGGGTCGTCAGCGCGGGGAGATGGCAAGGTTTCTAAACGGGTGGGAATCTCCGCCACCTCACAAATTGTGGTCGCCAGGGTTTCAATCGTGTATTCCTGGGGGTTGCCCAAATTATAGATCTCGCCATTGGTCTCTTCAGTATTCATGAGGCCTGCCAATCCCCGCACCAGATCTGTGACAAAACAGAAGCTGCGGGTCTGCTGTCCGGCGCCATGCAAACTGAGGGGCTCTTTGCGCAAGGCCTGAAGCAAGAACTGAGGGACGACACGCCCATCATTGGCCATGCCTGGCCCATAGGTGTTAAATACGCGGGCAATGCTGTAGCGCAGGCCATGAACACGGGCGTAATTGACAATCAGTGCCTCACCAAAGCGCTTGCTCTCATCGTAACAACTGCGTTGCCCAACGGGATTGACATGGCCCCAATAGCTTTCCACTTGGGGATGCACCTGGGGATTGCCATAGACCTCGGAGGTCGAGGTATAGACCAGTTTTGCCTTGTGCAAGCGGGCCAGATCGAGCAAATTCCAAGTCCCCTGTGAATTGACCTTTAAAATCTCAAGCGGCAGGGTCTCAAAATCCACAGGGCTGGCAGGAGAGGCCAAATGGTAAATCTGGGAAAAATTTTCTGCCTGAAGCGCATCGGGCCAAGGCAAGGTAATATCCGCTTCAATAAAGCGAAAGTTAGCATGTGTCTTTAAAGCTTCAATATTCGCCCGGGAGCCCGTCAAAAAATTGTCGAGCCCGACCACAGATTGGCCCTGCTCCAAGAGTTGGCGGCTGAGCGCAGAACCAATCAGGCCTGCTGCACCGGCGATCAAAACAGCCCCCATCACCATTCCCCTATATTGGGCGCCGACAACCAGGGCTCTGCTGGGGGCAAAGCGCCTCCGGCCTGCAACAACTCCACCGAATGGCCATCCGGAGATTTAATAAAAGCCATGCGTCCATCTCTGGGGGGGCGATGAATGGTCACGCCTTGGGCTTGTAATCGGGCACAGGTAACATAAATATCTTGGACCTCAAACGCCAAATGCCCAAAGAAACGTCCCTGGGGATAGGCTTCACTTTGATCCCAATTCCAGGTCAGTTCCACAATGGGCTGATCGGGAGCGGGGCCCAGAAAAACCAAACTAAAGCGCCCCTTTTCGTAATCACTGCGGCGCAAAATCTGCAGGCCGAGTTGGTCGACAAAAAAGGTCAGCGCTTTATCCAGGTCGTAGACCCGTAGCATGGTGTGCAGAAACTTCAGGCCTGACGTGTGCATCTTAGATCAGCCCTGGAAACTCCTGGTTGAACATGACTTCGAGGCGCTCGGGCAAATCAAGGTTGTCGCGCAGGTATTTGACAAAACCAGCCGCCAGTTCACCGTATTGCTCTTCGGGAACCTCTGTATGAAAATTGATCGCCAGATAGGGCTGCATATTGCGCTGCTCATCAAAGAGCGCCACCATTTCGTAATGTTTAATTTGGGGGTGAGCCAAGAGAAAACCCTGAACTGTCGAGGTAAAACCAGGCACTTCAGACATATCTGCCAGCCGGATCATAATGCTCTCACCTTCGGCATAAGGCACATTGTGAGCATAGCCTTCAAAAGGCACGGCCACGCCCTCAAAGAGACTTTTGATCTCCATCGCATTGAGTTCAATCGCATTGTCCTGGTAAGCATTAACCAGGGCCCCAATCACCTGTTCGTTTTTGAGAATAAGTTGCAGGGTGTAATAGAGCGCATTGCGGGCTGGCAAAGGAGCGACCTCGGGCTTGCCACTGTCGCTAACCCAGTTTTGCTCCTGCTGGGCTTTGCGGGCATATTCTGCACGGGTAAACAGGGCAACATAGACCCCCCCATCGGGATGTTGTAACATATGCGAACTCACAGCAGCTTCAGCCGGCAGTGGAGATTCATCATCGGGCATACCGAGAGAACGGGCCAAAGAGAGATACAGGCCCCCTTCAGGAATTTGGGCAACCAGCCCCTCGACGTCGCTTTTGAGGCCGCGTTTGGCCACCACAAAAGCTTCAGTTAAATCTTTAAAGGGCGCTTGAACGGTCATGGGGAGTTCTCCTGTCGGATATGAGGTAGCGTGGACAGCAAACAGCGGTATCCAGCAGCCTTCAGTATACCAGAGGCGCGAAACAAAACGCGCAGATGAATCGGCTGCGATAGAAAAGCATTTTCTTTTGAAGTTATAATAAGCCCATGACTGTTTTTCCTCCAACAGACTTCATTTTTCCAGTCTGGGGCGCTCAACACACGGCCTTGTTACTGGACTATGCCTTGCCCTCACTTTTGGCAGCAGAAAACTTGCCATTTTGGGCAGAAGCAATCCCCTCCCGCTTGATCTTCTATGCCTGTGAAACAGCCCAAAAGGCACTGAACACTTATTTCCAGGCCTGCTCAGATCTGCCTGCCCAAGTCCTTTTTCGTCCCCTGCCCCCTGAGCAGGAACGTCTGCCGAGCCCCATTCGGCGTTATTACAGAGCCAGTCAGGCCTATCAGAGGGCCATAACCGAAGCCAATTGCAGCGGCCATGCGCTCATTGCGTTAACCCCCGATTTGATCTTGGCCCAAGATTGTTTAAAGCAGCTCCAAGCGCAATGCCAACGTGAAACGGAAGTGCTCTTATTGGCCGGTCTGCGTCTTTCTTTTGAATCGGCAGCCCCCTTGCTAGAAAAATGGCGCCAAGGCAAACAACTCTGCATCTCTTCCCAGGAACTCGTTCACTTATTGCGGCAGCATATGCACCCCTCCTTGCAAGCCGCATTCATGGATGCTGAGCAATTTGCGGTTCTGCCTTCTCTGACAGCAGAATGGCTCTCAGAGCAGCACTTTTTGGTGCGTGGCTACCACTTACATCCCCTGTATTTTCGCCACCCGTTGCCCTATTTACACACTGATCTTGAAAGTTATTTTCCCACCCTCGATGGCCGTTATCTTCAGCACTATGCCCGCATCGGCACAGCCGGCCTGCAAATTGTCCAAGACAGCTCAATCATGGCAATTTCGTTTGGGTTTAACCAACACCCCCCGCTGCAAACAGTCCCGCTTTCGGCCTTGGAACGGCAGCGCTTGATTCATGGCTTTGGGCAAAACAACTGTGAGCCTGTCCATCGCTGGTTTTACGAACACCCGATTGTTTTTGCGACCACACCATGAAAGCCGAAGAGCTCTATAACCAAGCCCATTCAAATTTTGTCCAAGGGGACTTTCAAAGCGCCCTGCACAACTGCCAAGCAGGCTTGCGCCAACAAGCCGATCCTGCCGGCTGGCATTTATTGGCTTTGATCCAACATCAGCTTCAAGGCCCCCAAGTAGCCCTCACCGCGCTTGAACAGGCCTTCAAAATGACAGCAAGGGAGCAGGTTACAGATTCGGACGCAAATCTGATCGCCGAGTTGCACAATAGCCAAGGCAACCTGCTCTGCGAAATGGGGCATTTGGCCCAGGCCAAACAGGCTTATACCGCAGCACTGGCACGGCAACCCAATTATAGCTTGGCCTGGCTGAATCTGGCACGTCTTTGCGAAGAATGGGGAGAGCAGCCACAGGCTCTGCAAGCCTATTTACGTCTTTTGGCATTGGAGCCGAATCACCCTGCGGCATTGCTCGGGGCTGCTGAACTTTTGCGCCGTCAACGCGCTTGGCAAGAAGCCGAAAGGTATTATCAGCAAGGGCTGCTTTTAACTGAATTAGAGCCCCAACAAAGCGCACGCTTTTGGACCCAATTCGGGGTTTTGCGCCACGATCAAGGTCAATTGGCAGCGGCTGAGGATGCCCATCGCTGCGCCTTAAAACACAGCCCCCATTTGGCGGATGCCTGGTTCAATTTGGGCAGCGTTCAGCAAGAAAGGGGGGATTTTCAGGCCGCTCACAACAGCTACCAAAAAGCTCTGCAAAGCGATCCCGAACTGGCAGAGGCCCATCTCAATCAGGCCCTGCTCAACCTGGCTGCCCAGAACTGGTCCGAAGGCTTTGCCGGATTGCAGTGGCGACAGCGCTGTATGGATTGGCGGGGTCAACGCCTTCAACCGCTGTGGCAAGGAGAACCGCTTCAGAACAAAGTACTTTTGGTTGAAAGTGAATATGGGCACGGAGATATTTTGCTCTTTTTGCGTTTTCTCAGGGGTTTGCCCGCAGATCAGATCTTAATTAGGTGTCCTGCCAGTTTTCAACCCTTGATAGAGCGAGCTGCTCTCGAAAAAGGGCCGAAGCTCAAAGCCCTTTTGCCGGGAGAAGCTGCGCGTTGGGATCTGGCCGTCCGGCTGTTTGATCTGCCACATCTTGTGCAGCAAACCCCTCTGGATCAGCCCCCCCCGTATGTCTCACTGGCTGAGCCCGTCAACCCCAGCCAGCACCCGGCTCGCCGGATTGGCTTTTGTTGGCACGGTCAACCCCCTGAACAACACCCCTTGCCAACAGCCCAACGTATGGCGGCACGCAAAACCTTGCCACTCAAGGGCTTTGCCGAATGTGCCAAGGCCTTTCCCCAGGATCAATTTTTAAGCCTGCAATGGCCACCAGAACCAAAGGCTTTGCAAGCTTTTCCACAATTAGCCGATCTCACCCCAAACATTCAGAATTGGCACGACACCGCCTGCCTGATTCAAGACTTGGATTTGCTGATCAGTGCAGATACTGCCGTGGCGCATTTGGCTGGGGCACTCAACAAACCGGTGTGGGTCTTACTTCCCACACCGGTTTATTGGTTTTGGCCCGCCAAGGGCACCGAATTTAAATGGTATCCCAGCATGCGCCTGTTCAGGCAAAAGACCCCAGGGGACTGGGAATCTGTCTTTGCCGAGGTACAATCTGCCTTGGCCGACTGGCAACCAGAAAGATTAAAGAAATCTAAAAATTCTGGCTTTTAACTTTTTTCAGACCTTTTTCCACAGCTTTGAGGGTCTTATTTAAGTCGGCATCGCTGTGAGCCAGAGAAATAAAACAGGCCTCAAATTGCGCCGGCGGGAAATAAATCCCCTCTGCGAGCAGGGTATGAAAAAAGACCTTAAAGGCCTCCAAGTTCGAGGTCTTGGCAGAAGCATAATCATAGACGTCCTGCTCTGTAAAAAAGAGGCAAAACATCGATCCCATCAGATTGATACTCACAGGCACCTGAATTTCACGCGCCAAATCACTCATACCCCGGCAGAGCAATTTGCCTTTTTGCTCCAACTCTTCATAGGCCTTGGGATTGTCTCTCAGGGCCTTGAGTGTGGCGACCCCCGCCTGCATGGCCACCGGATTGCCGCTTAAGGTACCGGCCTGATAGACTTTGCCTGCTGGCGCGAGACATTCCATGATCTCACGTTTGCCCCCATAGGCCCCCACGGGCATGCCGCCACCGATAATTTTGCCGAGACAGGTCATATCAGGTGTGACACCCAAACGGGCCTGAGCACCGCCATACGCCAAGCGAAAACCCGTCATGACCTCGTCGAAGATCAGCACAGTGCCTTCGGTCTGGGTCAATTCCCGCAATTGCTCCAAAAAGCCCGTGCGGGGCAGAACCAGCCCCATATTGCCCGCCACGGGTTCAATCACCACAGCGGCAATTTGCCCCGGATAGGCCGCAAAGATCTGTTTGACCGCAGCGATATCATTAAAAGGGGCTGTCATGGTGTGTTCGACCAGGGCAGCGGGCACGCCAGGGGTGCCCGGAATACCCAAACTGGCCACACCAGAACCGGCTTCGGCCAAGAGCATATCGCTGTGGCCGTGGTAACAGCCGCTGAATTTGATGATTTTTTCGCGTCCAGTATAGCCGCGGGCCAGACGAATGGCGCTCATCACAGCCTCGGTACCCGAATTGACCATGCGCACCATTTCAATCGAAGGCACAGCCGCAATCACCAGATCAGCCATGTCAATTTCAATTTCGGTGGGGGTGCCAAAACTCGTCCCAAATTCGAGTTGTTTGCGAATCGCCTCGATCACAGGTGGATAGCCATGCCCGAGAATCATTGGCCCCCAAGAGCCAATATAGTCGATGTACTCATTGCCGTCGATGTCCCACATATGGGCGCCTTTGGCTTTTTTCATAAACGGCGGGGTTCCGCCCACGGCTTTAAAGGCCCGAGCGGGACTGTTGACCCCTCCCGGAATCTTGGACTGGGCTTCGATAAAACGCAGGGCCGAACGGTGAAGTTCTTTCATGGATTATTCCCCATGTCCCAACATTTTGTGGGGCTGCACATATTCGCGGAAAAGCTCTTCGGTGACATACTCCAGCGCCAGACCGGCTTCGAGCAGGGTGGTGCCATCGTGATGGGCCTTGAGGGCAATTTTGGCCGCTTTGTCGTAGCCAATCGCCGGAGCCAGCGAAGTGACCAACATCAGGGATTTGTCCAGCAATTCGCTGATGCGGGCATGGTTGGGCTCGATCCCGACCGCACATTTGTCGTTAAAGGCATGGCAGGCATCACCCAGCAGGCGCATACTCTGCAGCACATTGTGGATAATCAAAGGTTTAAAGACATTGAGTTCGAAATTGCCCGAAGCCCCCCCAATGGCAACCGCCATATCATTGCCCATCACCTGGGCACAGACCATGGTCATGGCCTCACACTGGGTGGGATTGACCTTGCCAGGCATGATTGAGCTGCCGGGTTCGTTTTCGGGAATCGAAATTTCGCCAATGCCACAGCGGGGACCACTCGCCAGCCAGCGAATATCGTTGGCAATTTTCATCAGGGCACAGGCCGCCATTTTGAGTGCGCCGCTGAGCAACACCAGCGGGTCGTGACAGGCCAAACCCGCAAATTTATTCGGGGCCGTGACAAAAGGCAGGCCACTCAGGCGGGCAATTTCTTCAGCCACAGCCTTGGAATAGCCTTTGGGGGCATTTAAACCCGTGCCCACAGCCGTACCACCGAGGGTCAATTCATAGACCTGGGGCATCACGGCCAAGACGCCTTTGATCACCCCTTCGAGTTGGGCGGCATAACCAGAAAACTCCTGACCCAAGGTCAGCGGCGTGGCATCCTGCAAATGGGTGCGACCAATTTTGACAATGTCTTTGTAAGCCTCGGCCTTTTCGGCCAGGGTCTTTTGCAGCAATTGCAAATTGGGGATCAGGTGGTGGTGCACCTGCTCAGCTGCAGCCACGTGCATGGCCGTGGGAAAGGTGTCGTTGGAAGACTGCGACTGATTCACGTCGTCATTGGGATGAATCGGGGCTTTGCTGCCCATAACACCTCCGGCGATCTCAATCGCACGGTTGGAGATGACTTCGTTCACGTTCATATTGGTCTGGGTACCGCTGCCGGTTTGCCAGACCACCAAGGGAAAATGGGCATCTAATTTGCCTTCAATCACTTCGTCCGCGACCTGCTGAATCAGGGTCGATTTTTCTGCTGAGAGCACCCCCAGATCGGCATTGACCTTGGCGGCTGCTTTTTTGATAATCCCAAAAGCGCGGATAAACTCACGGGGGAAGCGCTCTCCCCCAATTTTAAAATTTTCAAACGAGCGTTGGGTCTGGGCGCCGTAATAGCGATCGGCGGGCACGGCCACCTCACCCAA
Source organism: Candidatus Sericytochromatia bacterium (assembly GCA_050248915.1). Taxonomy (GTDB): domain Bacteria; phylum Cyanobacteriota; class Sericytochromatia; order UBA7694; family UBA7694. The sequence goes on along the minus strand of JBFWRL010000072.1, from coordinate 720 downwards.
ACTGTCTTTTTCCATGCGGATATTTGATTCCATCGGCGTATCCTCGAATTTTTGATGAAAGGCTGCTAAAAGGATGGCTTTATTTCTCATCCCCATCATGCTACCATGCGTTCCAGAGCCTTCCCAAGGCAATCCAGAATCAAAGAGTTCCCAACCCGATTTAACCCTGAAGGGATTCCAAAGAGTGGAGAAAGGGCTTAAATGTATACCCCTTTCCGCGTTGGGTATAAATCCAAGCATAGCGATTGGGAGAGGCCTCTCGCATCTTTTTACGAAGATGACTGACATGGGCATCAATGGTCCGGGAATCAACAGGCTCACCATTGGCCCAAACGCGCTCAACAAGCTGAGTTCTTGAAAAAACCTGATCTGGGGCAGCCGCCAGGAACAGCAAAAGCTCAAACTCTTTTTCGGTCAAAGTCAAAAGACGATTCTGAATCATCACTTCACGGCTCAGCAGATCAATTTTCAACAAAGAATCGCGGACCAAAGGGGGCTTCCCCTCATCCACAGGTTTGGTATCTGGAGTGCTGTTGACAGGCCCTTTTTGTTGCCCCAAAACCTTGCGAATACGTGCGAGCAATTCCTTTGACCTGAGTGGCTTGGAAAGATAATCTTCAGCCCCCAATTCAAGACCCAAGACAATATCTACTTCCTCAGAATAACCCGATAGAAAATTCAGGGGAATCTGGGCATACGCAATTTTGATTTGTTTGAGCT
>JBFWRL010000071.1:0-25893 GCA_050248915.1 Candidatus Sericytochromatia bacterium | reverse complement strand
ATGTCTTCGAGCATGGCTTTGCGGCGATCACCGAAGCCAGGGGCTTTGACAGCGACGCTGTTCAACACGCCACGCAGTTTGTTGACGATCAAGGTAGCCAGGGCTTCACCTTCGACGTCTTCAGCGATGATCACCAAAGGACGGCCAGAGCGAGCAACTTTTTCGAGCACGGGCACGAGGTCGGCCACGGCACTGATCTTGCGGTCGGTCAGCAGGATGTGGGCTTCTTCGTAAACGGCTTCCATTTTGTCGGAGTCGGTCACCATATAAGCGGAGACATAACCTTTGTCGAACTGCATGCCTTCAACCACTTCGAGTTCGGTGGAGAGACCTTTGGATTCTTCAACGGTGATGACGCCATCTTTGCCAACGGCTTCCATGGCTTCAGCGATCAAGCTGCCCACGGTGGTGTCGTTGCCAGCAGAAATGGTGGCGACTTGGCTGATGGCAATTTTGCCTTCGATGGGTTTGGAGACGCTGCGGATTTCTTCCACGGCGATGGCCACGGCCTTTTCGATCCCGCGTTTGACGAAGATCGGGTTGGCACCGGCGGTGACGTTTTTCAGACCTTCGCGGATCATGGCCTGGGCCAGAACTGCGGAGGTGGTGGTGCCGTCGCCAGCAACATCATTGGTTTTGCTGCAAACTTCTTTCACCAGCTGAGCGCCGGTGTTTTCGATCGGATCTTCGAGTTCGATTTCTTTGGCGATGGTGACACCATCGTTGATGATCTGGGGAGCACCGAATTTCTTTTCGAGAACCACGTTGCGGCCACGGGGTCCGAGGGTCACTTTAACGGTATCTGCTACCGCATTGACGCCGCGCTCGAGGGCGTGACGTGCATCTTCACTGTGTACGATTTGCTTAGCCATTGGATTATTTCCTCCTGATTATCTTTCAACGATGGCGAGAATGTCTTTTTCTGAAATAATCAGAAGTTCTTCGCCTTGGGATTTCACTTCGGTTCCGCCGTATTTGGCAAAGATCACGCGATCACCTTCACGCACTTCCATTGAAGAGCGTTTGCCATCTTCCAGCAATTTGCCGGGACCCACAGCCAGCACTTCGGCTTCCTGGGGTTTTTCTTTGGCGGTTTGGGGCAGCAAAATGCCGCCGCTGGTTTTATCTTCACCTTCAACTACTTTTACAACCACCCGGTCGCCCAGGGGCTTCAAAAATGTCTTTGCCATGGTATCTAGGACCTCCATAAAATTTGGCATATATCTAAAGTATCTTTTGAGCTTTCGCGCATGAATGGCGCTTCGCATCTGTCTACTTAGCATACGTTTGTTTGTTTTTATGTTTAGCACTCACTCACATAGAGTGCTGATACATGTATTCATGATGAACGATCCGATTTGAAGTGTCAAGGGACTTTTCTCTCTAAATTTAAAAAAAACTTAGTTTTTTAAATTCCTGAGTTTTGGGACTGTGATTTGTTCTGGGCGATTGTCGTGCGATTATTAGATGCTGATTCAACTTGAGCCGTTATCACTCGCGTATCCAGAGCGCTAATGTCAAAGCATTAAAAAGAGGAATACCCCGTAAGGAGTATTCCTCTTTAAAAATGAATCAAGGCTTAATGGTGTTCTGCGACCACAGCGCCAATATAAGAGGCAGTTAACATCGAGAAGATGAAGGCCTGGATAAATCCAACCAACACTTCCATGGCGATCATGGGCAATACCACCACACCTGTAATAATCAGCGGAGCCGTCAGAAAGAGCAGAATGCCCATCACAATTTCGCCGCCGATAATATTGCCGAACAAACGGAAGGTCAATGAAAGCGGACGGGTGATGTCTTCCATCATGTTCAGGGGGAAGAGGAACCACATCGGCTGAAAATAGTGCTTGAAGTGGGCCAGACCCTTTTTGCGAATACCAAAATACCAATAAGAGGCCACAGAGATAATCGCCAGAGCGCCATTGGTATTGACGTCGTTGGTGGGAGAGGCAATTTCAAAGCCGTGGGGTGTGCCCATCAACTCGAGAACACGCCAGGGCAAAAGACCCATCCAATTGCAGCAGAGCACGAATAAAAAGATGGTCCCAATCAAAGGGACATAGCGAAAGGTCTCTTTGTGCACCTGGGCTTTGACGATACCGTGGGCAATGTCAACCAGAGACTCAAAGAAAACCTGCTTTTTGGCGGGTTTTTTGCTGAGTTGGCGGGTGGCGGTAAAGGCCAATGTAATAATAAAGGCCATCACCAACCAACTGCCCAAAAGGGTGTCAAAGTGAACTTTGACCCCTCCGACTTGCAGATTGAAGTGGCCGGGGGGGTGATAGGTTGAACCTGGGGCTGCGTGTTCGCCACCGGCTGCGGCATGGCCGTCGCTGCTGTGTTCTGTGCTTGCAGCGTGTTCTGTGGACGTGGTACTGGAATGCTCCGTGCTGGAGGTTGCGCTGTGTTCCGTGGTGGAAGCGCTGCTGTGCTCCGTGCTGGAGGAGGAGCTGTGTTCCGTGGTGGACGTGCTGCTGTGCTCCGTGGAGCTGTGCTCGTTGTTCGCTGGTGGATGTTCTGTTGCTAAGGCAGGCTGCACAACCGTTCTCCTTTTGTTTGCTTGATGTGAATGCCGAGAAAGGGCCCTGATTTCACCTGATTCTGATTCGATTCTGACTCACTGATCGGGTGTTAAATTCATGGCCATAAATAAGGCGCATGCTTACTCATGCCTGGGAATTTTAACACAATCTCCCCGCTGCGACCAGAAGAAATCTCCCCGCTGCGACCAGAAGAAATCTCCCCGTTGAGAGCAGAAGCCGTCAACCTGATTGCGGAGGGGGATCTTGCGTTGCCTGTGGCGGTATTGTGGTCAATTCTTGGTATTTGCGTCGGATTTCTTTGAGATCTTGCCAGGCCAGCCATTTGGGCGAGCCTTTGGCGTTTGATTCGTTGCGCAGCAGGTAAGAGGGATGAAAGGTGGCCATGCACCAAATATTCTGGCGTACAATCCACTCCCCACGTATGCGGCTGATTGGTCGCGGATCTGCGAGCACGCCTTTAACAGCCGTTGCGCCGGTTAAAACCAAGATCAGGGGTTGAACGGCTTGAATTTGCCGTTTTAAATAGGCAAAACAGGCGGCCATTTCTGCGGGGCTGGGGGTGCGGTTGCCAGGTGGGCGGCATTTGACCACATTGGCGATATACGTGTCTTGTTGGCGATCAAAACCGACTGAATGTAACATTTGTGTCAGCAATTGCCCGGCTTTGCCCACAAAAGGCACCCCGGTCTCGTCTTCATGTTGGCCGGGTCCTTCACCCACGATCATCAGTCGGGCCTGGGGATTGCCGTCAGAAAAAACACTGCGGGTGCGGCCACGGTGCAATTCACAGCGGGTGCAATTGCTGCAGATCTGAGCCAGGTGTGTGAGATAGTCTTCGCGCTTGCTTTCAAGGGCCATGGCATCTTTTCTCTGGGCGGGGTGAGATTGTTCAGATACAGCCGGATTATAACACGTGGGCGCAGAAAAATAGATTCCCTTCAGAGGCTCGGATGCTCATTCTGACTTGCTTGGCAGTGGAATATGCTATGCTATAATAGTTTTTCATAAAGTCTTTCATAAACATTCCACCAAATTCGGGAAGAGAGAAATAACCCCATGAGCGATTCCGAAACCCAAGTCTGGGAAGACGAAGATATGAACACACACAACGACCCTTCTCTGGATGATGCCCTGGACGGTATGTTCCCCACCGATGAGCCGGTAGAGGTCATGGCCGCTGACGCTGATGAGATGGCGACGCTGGATGCCGAACTCGATAATATGTTCCCCTCCGAGGAACCTGCTGAGTTTGTGGCCGAGGCAACGGACGAAACCGTTGAAGAAGCTCTGGAAGATGTTGCTGAGGAGGATGTTGCTGAGGAGGATGTTGCTGAGGACGTCGTTGAAGAATCTGCGGCAACGGAAGACACGTCTGCTGAAGAAACCGCTGAAGAGGCCGTCTATGCCGACGAAACCGAGTTGGTTGAAGCTGAACTAGATGCCTACCCTGCTTTTGATGAGGCAGAGGAAGACGCAGTGGCTGAAGCCGTGGTTGTGGCTGAAGAAAGCTATTCAGAACCCGAAAGTCCTTCTCTTTCTCAAGGGGCAGATGATTTTAATCTCGCGACCTTGAATCAATTGGTTGATGAAATCCGCCAGGAAAGTCAGCGCGTGTCTGACATGAAAGCCTCTGTGGCCAAAGCCCTTTCGCTGATTCAAGAAATGTCTGAATCGTTGAAACCGTGATCGCCCCATTTGAAGCCATTGTCCACAAACATCGGGAACTGACAGAGCTTTTGTCGGATCCTGATGTGATTCGCGATCAGGAGCGCTTTCGCAAATATGCCAAAGCTCACGCGGAGCTGGAAGAAAAAGTTGGCATTTACCACGAGCTGGAAAAGGTCAATCAAGATTTGGCCAATACCCAAGAAATGGTGCGCGAAGAGCAAGACCCCGATATGCGGGAATTGATTCAAGCTGAATTGGCGGAATTGTCTGAGCGCCAAGTCAAATTGGAAAAGCATTTGCAGTTGCTGCTTTTGCCCAAAGATCCCAACGACGAAAAAAACATCCTGCTCGAAGTACGGGCTGGCACAGGGGGCGAAGAAGCCGCCCTCTTTGCCGCCGATTTGGTGCGCATGTACACCCGCTTTGCCGAGTCCAAGGGTTGGAAAACGACCCTGTTGTCGGTCAATGAAACCGGTCTCAATGGCATCAAAGAAGCCGTTATGTCGATCGAAGGGGACAGCGTTTACAGTTACCTCAAATTTGAGTCGGGGGTTCACCGTGTCCAGCGTGTGCCCGATACCGAGGCCTCAGGCCGAATTCACACCTCAGCGGCAACCGTGGCGGTGATGGCAGAAGCTGAAGACATTGATATCGAGATCAATCCCGCTGATTTACAGATGGATACCTTCCGTTCAGGGGGCGCAGGTGGCCAGAACGTGAACAAGGTGGAAACTGCTGTGCGGATCACCCACGTGCCAACCGGGATTGTTGTGGCCTGCCAAGAAGAGCGCTCACAATTGCAGAACCGCATGAAGGCGATGATTATGCTGAAAACCAAAATGTTGGATCGTCTGACCCAGGCCCAACACGATGAACGCGCAGACGCGCGCAAATCCCAGGTGGGCAGCGGCGACCGCAGTGAACGCATTCGCACCTATAACTTCCCCGAAGGCCGCGTGACCGACCACCGGATTAAATTGACCCTGTACAAATTGCCTGAGATTCTCAATGGCGATGTACACGAGTTGATCGATGCCATGATCACCGCTGACCAGCAAGCCAAACTCGAAGAGTTGACCCAACAAGATGAAACGGTGATGGCCTAAGCCTTTCGGCCTTACACTTAGAGCTTCTCGATATAAAAGGGCAATTGTTCGCGAATCAAGACGGGCGTTTGCAGAGGCATCATCTGCGATAATTCCGTCACATCTTGGTTGAACATGCGCACACAGCCATGTGAGGCCTCAGTGCCAATGCTGGCGGGATTGTTGGTGCCGTGAACCGCATAACCTGCCCAATGCCCCCGTGCGTATTCTGCGGGAGTGTAGATCAACATGCGTCGCACACCCCAACCTGTATTGGCATAAGGCATGACCTCTTTGCGGGCCATAATAAACAGGCCCAAAGGGGTGGGCGTGCGGGGGCGCCCTGTGGCAATTGGGTAAATTTTGGTGAGAATCTGGTCTTGCACATAATAGAGGGTGAAATTGTATTTATCCACCAGAGCAAAGGTGGGCCCTGGCGGGGGCCCCAGATTGTAAAGGGTGAATTTTTGGATGTGGGATTGTGTGTCTGTCCCATCAAGGGTCAGGGTCAGATCATTCTTGCCAGGCTTGAGGGGAATTGATGGCAAACTCAGGCCTTTGGCTGTGTTTAAGCTGTTTTGGTAGACCGAGCGCCCATTGAGTTCGAGACGGAGGGACACATGGGCTTGGGTGGAAGTCAAAAGTGATATCCAGGTGCCTTTGAGGTCGGTGAGAACCTGTTTGTCAGAAAGAGAGACAAACGGCAAAGCCAATCCCGGCTGAGTGTCTTCAGATTGGGACCATTGCAGTTCCACACTGCTGGGTTTGCTCGGGCCAATGGGCGAAAGTTGAAAGTCTTGCTCCAGAGAGAGGGCCTGAGCGGGCAGGCTGAGCATCAGCAAGGCGACACTGACGGCCCCATTTATTCGGATTTTATGCTTCAAGAATTTATTCTCCCTCTTCGATAAACTGAATCCGCTAATAATCGCGGACCAAGATTTGACTGACCTTTTGATGTTTAACATAAAAGTCGGTGCCTTTGCGGCCCCCCAAACTGTACTTGAGGTAGATCGCACCCCGCTGTTGTTTTTTTAATTTATTGCCATAGGCTTTGAGCAATTCCGCTTCGCTGGAACCGACATGAATGCCTTCGGGGGTGGCAAAATCCGGGCTGTTGATTTCAAAGATAAAGATTTTATGTTTAACATCACTGTAGACCTGCAGGGCATAATTTTGATTGGCGGGATCTTTTTTGCCAAAATAATAATAATAGACGGTCTGACCTTCGTATTCCGTGTCTTTGCCGCTGACTGCCGGTTTTTGCCCCAGGATTTTGCTCAATTGCTGAATGCCGGTTTTATCCGGGGTGCCGAGTGCGACTTGTGCCACGCTTTGGCCGGGAACAAAGTTTTGCTTGGCCAGGGCCAAAGCGGGCAAGGCGAAACTGATGAGCAGGGCAAAAATAAGTTTGCGTAACACAGAGGCTTTCCTTTGTCGGGTGATATATTCATTATGCCTGATTCTTGGCTGAGAAACCAAGCCATCTGAAGGTCAGAGCTTGGTATAATCGGGCTTTTGGGTTAAACTGATAGAACCGATCAGAGCGAATTATTGGATCAAAAATGGGACAAATGAAGCAATCGTGAAGCAGCAATTTAAAAGCGTTTTTCTCAAAAACACCCCGGTTTTTGTCAGCATGATGGGGGTTTTGTTTGCCCTTCTGCTGATCAGTGCTTACCTCGGTGGCGGTATGCAGGGACTTGAGAGCACCATTCAAGACTCTTATTTTAAAACCCGGTTTATTTCAGCCAAACCCCACCCGGATATTGTATTGGTGGGTCTCGATGACGCCACCACTGCCAAAATGGGCTATCCAATTGCCCGCACAGAATATGCCAAGTTTTTGAATATGCTTTCGGAGCAGGGAGCCAAAGCCGTGGGCTTTAATATTCTCTTTGGCTCACCCAATAAAGATCCCAAAGTCGACCAACAGCTCTTTGATGCCGTGGCCAAAAGCAAAAATGTGGTGATGCCCTTCTTCTACGATTATTCCAACGGCAATACCAACGCACCCATGCCCAAATTACAAGAGCTGATCTATGCTTTGGGCAATGTCTCATCGTATCCGGGAGACACCACCCATTTTATTGAAGCCCAGGCCATCAACCAAAAAGCGGTGCCCCGCCAGGTGATCTTTCCGATGGGCTTGGAATTGGCCCGGCTTTACCTCGGCCTGGAGGCCTCGGATATTCAGATACAGGAAGGCCAGATGCTCTTGGGCAAACATGGCCGTTTCCCGTTGGAGAACAACGATCTGATTCGTCTGCATTACCAAGGGCCACCGGGCTTTTTTCCGATGGTCTCATTTGCCGATGCGGTGGAAGGCAGATCCAAGGTCAATTACAAAAACAAGGTGGTCTTGATTGGGGTCTTTTCGCCCACCGCTGGCGGCGATGTGACGACCAGTCCCTATGGCGATCAGGCCAGCAAGCCGATGTATGGGATTGAAATCCAAGCCCATCTGATTCAGAGTTTGATTGATAAAAAACCGCTCTATCACGCCAGCCCCATGTTGATGATGATTGTCTTGCTCTTGATTGGGGCCAGCGCGGGCTTGTTTTTGCCCCGTTTTGCCCTCTCTGGCCAAATTGCCTTTCTCTTGGGGCTGTCTGCCCTGATGCTTATGCTGGGATTTTTGCTGTTTAATTTTGCCAATTTACTGATCGATATCGTGCCGATTTTTGGTTTTAGCATCATGATGGGCATTGGTTCGACGATGATGATTTGGGTGCGCTCCAATTTGGCGCTGAACGAGCAAATTCAGGGCATTCAAGAAGATCAACGCAAGACCCCCAAGCAGAATTTTAATCAAAAGATTGAACACACCCTGACAGCGCTCTTGTATATTAGCCAGGCGGCCTGGGTTTGTTACCGCGAGTACAACAGCGACAAGAAACAAATGATTCTGCGCGAGGTCAAAAGCCGCGACGGCAAATACACCGAAGACGCCCAAACTGAGTCAGACGAAGAGTTGGACGAAAAGGATTTGCCGACCCGCTACGAGCACCTGCCGCCTTATTACCAGGCCCTGTCTGCCCAAGAAGTACCTGTTCGTGCGGTCCCTCTCGATTTTCAGCGCCTGCCCGATTCACTCAAAGAGGCTTATACCACTCATTTGGACTTTAAACGCCGCTATGGTCAGCTCAAAGACAGCCAATTTGTGCTTTTGCCATTCTTTGACCCCCACCGCCAGCTGATTGGGATCTTTGAGATTTTTTATCCGGTTAAATTGGAGATGGACGACCTCTCGGGCCAGCTCTTGGAAAATATCCACAATGCTGCCACCACCGCCTTGACCCAGACCTTTACCAAAGAGGGCCCTGCCCGTGACCTGATTCCGGGGGTAGAGGAGAAAATTGAGGCCCTGCGCCAATTGCGTAAACAAACCCAAGATGATGCCCTGTTTTTTCAAACCGTTTTGCAAAGCACGACCAATCCGGTCGTGGTGTGCAATCAATTGGGTGAGATCAATTTTTACAACGAGAACTTTGTGCATACCCTGCGCCTGTCAGAAGACCTCAATCTGACCCACGCCAATATTATTCAATTGCTGGGCCGGGTCTTTAATATGCAGTCGCAGCAATGGCAGGATATTTGGCAAACCACCGTTTTTCGGCGCAAGCAAAAAGAAGTGCAAGTCACGACTGAGTGGGGCGTTTACCACCTCTCGCTCACGCCGGTTATCGACAAACGGGCCGAGGTCACAGGGGTCGTGATGGTGCTGACGGATGTGACCAAATTGCACCGCCAGGCCAATTTTGACAAGCTCACAGGGCTTTATAACCGCCGTTATTTTGATGAATTGCTGATGAAAGAATTCCAGCGCTGCCAGCGCAACCCCGACAAACCCTTCTCGATTCTGCTGATGGACATTGACCATTTTAAGAGCTTCAACGATACCTATGGCCACCAAGTGGGCGATCAGGTTTTGGCGAGTTTTGGTCAGGTCTTGGCCAAAACGGTGCGCCGCACAGACATGCCCGTGCGCTACGGCGGCGAAGAAATGGTCGTGATTTTGCCCGATACCAAAGCCGATCAAGCGGCGATTGCCGCTGAGAAAATTCGCAAGGTGGTCGAATCGATGCAGCTCTATGATCTCGAAGGCAATCCGATTCGCCAGATCACCACCAGCATTGGTGTGGCCCAATACACCCCCCGCGATCTCAAATCCGAAGACCTGGTGCGCAGGGCGGATGACGCCCTCTACAAGTGCAAGGGCTCAGGACGCAATTGCATCCATATTCACTGGGACAGCCAGGGGATTTCCAAATACCATCCGGGTCAAATGACTTCGGTGACTTAGGCTTTGGGGGGCTCTGACAGGGCCCCTACTTTTTTGTCTTCGAGACCGGCGATCGAGAAGGTTTCGACCCTTAAAATAAAGCCGTTTTTAAGTGTCCAAATCTCATAATCATTGCGCACATCGCCGACTTCGTCCATATTTAGATCACCTGAAACACCCTGGTAGTCGATATCTTCGCCTTTGGCCAAGAGTTGCAAGGCCTGTTTGAGCGCATCTTTGCCGGGGCGAATTTGGGTGCCCGGTGGGCCGGCCACCTCGCGAATGGCTTGGCGCAGGTCTTTGGTATTGGAAAAACGGGTGCGCTGCAATGCCAAGGCGGATAAAATCAAAGCATCATAAGTATTGGCGGCATAAGAGACCGGGAAATCGCCATAGCGTTGGATATAGGCCTCTTGAAAAAATTGGGCATCGGCCATTTGTGAAGAAGAGGCCGGAATGGCCCCCAAAGAGGTGTCGAGTTTTTCGGGGCTGCTGACGCCCTGCACAATTTCAGCGGCTTTGAGGCCATCGGAAAAAAACCACTTGAGCTGGGGGGCCAAGCCACTTTTGAGCCAAGCATTAAAAATACCAGGCGCTTCACCGGGATAGCCAATAAAACAAACGGCATCCACCGATTGGCTCAGCAATTGCTTGATCTCGGCATCGTAATCGGGTTTGACGGCTTCGGGGTATTTGATCTGGGCAGTCACCTGAATCTGGTGTTTGTCCAAATCGGCTTTGAGCACATCATTCAGGGATTGGCCGTAGGTATTGTCGACATAGAGGGTGGCGACTTTTTTAAAGCCAAATTCGCGGATTTTGGCAGCCAGAATCTGGCCTTGAAAGGCATCTGAGGGCACCGTGCGAAAGAAATAACCGCCATCATCAATGCTGGAAAACAGCGCTGAGGTTGATGCTGGGGAGATCATCGGCTTTTGTTTTTCTTTCATCACGGTCAGCACGTCTCGGCTTTCCTGACTGCCAGAGGGCCCGATCAGGGCCTGAATATCCGGATTTTGGGCAAACATCTCGCGCACCCGCTGAGCAGCCACAGGCCCACTGGTGGCGGAGTCAACATGAAAGAGTTTGACCTCTTTACCATCGATTCCTCCCACCTGATTGAGGTGTTCGGCTGCCAGTTCAGCGGCTTTGCGCCGAGAGGGGCCCCGCGCCGCCAAGGAGCCGGTCATGGGCATGGCCACTCCCAATTTGATCACGGGGAGTGTGGCTGGGGTATTGGGGAATTGGCAAGAAAAAGACAAAAAGCTCAAGGCGAGCACGGGGGCTCGCCTTAATCTTTTAAACTCAAATTTCACAGAACGAGAAATTTAATTGATGACGTCAATCCGAATCTGATCTTTCAGGGCCGGATTGTCGACGGAGATGGCTTCCAGGACTGAGGAGCCGGGTTTGACACCCAGAACGGTTCCATCAGCCAGGACATTGACCACGTCTCCCTGTTGGGTACGCCAGTGAACAGCTTGGGTTTGTTGCTGGTTGGCGAATAAAGTGGTGGCAGAAAGCTGTAAAGTGCCTCCCTTTTTCACTTTCAGCTGGCGCTCTCCTTCGACACGAATCGAAGTGGGCTCAGAGTAAGCGGGGATGCTGTCTACGTAGCTATTTACCGTTTTTTGCAGTTCAGCTTCGCTGATGCTGCCTTTGTAGCGCTTTTGCAGGGCACTGGAAATGTTTTCCAGTTCTTTCATGCTCTGGTTGAGGTAAGCCAAATTGACCTTTTTATTGCGGGTCTGAGCGGCTTTTTTGACCAGATCGACGGCCGTTGAGCCCAAATCCAAATCAGAGGCCGCCGTTTGACCAGCCTGGCCGGTGCTCAGGGTTGAGCGCAGGCTCATCAGCGGATGTTTGGCTTCGACTGTGTAGGTTTGATTGGGGCTGACCTTGGGCAATACATAGCTGGCCACAAAATAGGGCTGGCCATTGATGTATTGCAGGACCGTGCTGTTTACGAAGGCCTGTTGCCCGATTTCGGGGATAACCAACTTAAAGTTATCGCGGAAAAACTCAGCCCAGAATCCGGCGGCCAAACCTGAAGATTTAACGGAGCGAATGCCGAAAATCGACTGGGCAGGCAAGACGCCGAGGGGCGGAGCAGTAATACCTTGGGGCGGTGCCGTGATCCCTTGAGGGGGAGCGGTAATGCCTTGGGGCGGTGCCGTAATTCCTTGAGGGGGAGCGGTGATTGAACTCAGATCGGCATCAGAGAGAATCAGGTTGGCGGGAATTTTTAATTGCCCGGTCACACTGGCGCTACCCAAAGAGGGTTTGATTGCATAGCCAGGAATGCTCTGAACTTCGATTGGAGCCAGAGTTGCCGTTGCGGCGGTCTGCAAGGAGGAGGCATTGACGGTGCTGGCGGTTGACACTGTCTGAGGGGTTCCACAGGCAGCCAAGAGAGAAACCGTTACCGTTGCCAGTACAGAACTCAAAACCGAATTTGCAAGTTTGTTTTTCACGTGTTACTTACCCATATAAAAAGAGTATTTTAATTATAGCACTTAAAAATAGCTTTACAAGCTGTCCTGGGCGTCCTGATCCCAATTCAGCCTAAATTTTTGCGGTTTATGACCCTAAAATTGTCGGCTCAGAGTGAAAATCTCCCTCTAAAAGGTAATGCCAAGGTAAACAGGCTGTAAAGATTTGATTTCGCTTAGATCCGGAAACGAAAGCCGAGAATATCTCCTTGGCCGTTATAACCAAGTGTGGCTTCTAAATTGGGGCTGATATGCCAAGCAACCTCAGCACCCGCAGCCGGTGGGAAAAAGTTTTGAAAGACCAATTGGTTGAGATTGCCATTAAAAAAATTATAACCGGGCACCAGATTTACGCGGGCGGTCAGGTGTTCATTAAAGCGGTAGGCCATGGCAATCCCAATTTCGATTCCCAGCCAGCGTGAGACGGTCAGATCGCGAAAATTGGCATCGCCCCAAACGCCCAAAATCAGACTCAGCGCAAATCCCCCATCGTGATAATAGTGGCGATCATGGTAGAGATTGGTCATTAGACGCACATCGTAGCGGCTGCTGAGGTCAGTCCAGCCATTGACCAGAAAAGGCAAACCGGCAGAAACACCCAATGTGGTTCTGGGAAAGAGTTCCAAATCCAGGGCCGCGCTCGGGCCGATGCCCAGGGCAAAAGATGAGCTACTGGCATCCGCTTTGGGCATAGAAGAGGCTTGAACGGGCAGGGTGTTGAGCGCCGCTGTAACAAGCAGGGCTGGAATACTGAGAAGAAGGGCTTTTTTCATGGTTTGAAGGCTTCCTTTGACGGGTGATGTGATTGAGTTTAGCAGTGGAAAGGCTGCCAAACAATGATCTTGGACAAAAAAAAGCCCTCCGAAGAGGGCTTAAACGATGACGTGTTTTCAGCGATTGCGCTGATTGACGACTTCCTGAATGGCACCGGTGACCTGGGCCACTTCGAGATCGCCTTGAATATCGGCCAATTTGCCGGTCTTTTCATAATAGGCAATCAGGGGCTGGGTTTGCTCTTGATAGACCTTGAGGCGGTTTTCAACTGATTCGGGTTTATCGTCGTCGCGTTGATAGAGATCGTAGAGGCTGGGATCTTCGGGTGGATTGAACTTCAGATTGAAGATCTTGCCCGTTTTGCGACAGGTTCTGCGCAAAGTCAGGCGATCCATCAGCAGATCCAGCGGGACATCAATATTGAGCACCGCGGTCAGCTCTTGACCAATTTCAGCGAGAAGCTGATCCAGGGCTTGGGCCTGGGCCAAGGTACGGGGGAAGCCGTCCATTATCCAGTTTTTGGGGAAATCTGCATGGGTCAAGCGTTCGCGAATCAGGCCGATAATGACCTCATCGGGAACCAGTGCACCTTGGTCCATAAAGGCTTTGGCTTTGAGTCCCATTTCGGTGCCCTCGCGGGCCGCCTGCCGCAGAATATCCCCAGTGGAGACGTGTGCTGCTTGGTACTGTTCGGCAATAACGTGGGCCTGGGTGCCTTTACCGGCACCTGGGGCCCCCAGGAAAATCAAATGAATACCGTTACTCATGTGGTAAATCCTTCATACTGTCTTGCTAAGAGATGGGTTTGTAATTGATTAAAGAGATCAATCGCGACACCCACCATGATCAGAATCGCAGTACTGCCGACCCGCTCCAAAGTCGTCACACCTGTGATTTCAACCATCACCATCGGGAAAACCACGATCAGTGCCAGGAAAACCGCGCCGCAGAACGTGATCCGTTTCAGAACCATATCCAGATACTCAGCGGTGGGGCGGCCCGGACGGTAGCCCGGAATATAGCTGCCATAGCGCTTGAGGTTATTGGCGATTTCCTGGGGGTTGAGCACCAGGGAGGCGTAGAAGAACGAGAAGAAAAAGATCAAAGAGGTAAACAAAATACCGTATCCGGGCTGTTGAGTGAGAAAATCTGTGACGGTTTTCAGCACTTTGGCATTGGGGGCAAATTGTTGAATGGTGGCCGGAAAGAGCAGCACCGACGAGGCGAAGATCACGGGCATGACCCCACCTTGGCTGATGCGGAAGGGCAAATAAGTTCCCCGACCGCCATACATGCGGTTGCCCACCTGTTTTTTGGCGGACTGAACGGGGATTTTGCGCGCCCCTTCTGTGGCGTAGACAATCACCACCAGCAAGACCAGGTAGGAGGCCACCAGCGTTCCGACTGAAAACCAGTTGGATGCGCCTTGGTTGACCAATTCAACCGTGTTCTGAATGTATTGGGGAATGGCGGCGACGATCCCAATAAAAATCAGGAGCGAGGCACCGTTGCCAATGCCGTATTCGGTCATCATTTCACCAATCCACATTACCAGAACCGTTCCTGCTACCAGCAAAACCGTGGTGTTGATGATGAATAAAAGTGGCATGCTGCCCGTCGCGGGATGGCTGGGAACCGCGCCACTGCGCCAAAGCCAGACCGACATGCCGACGGCCTGGACGGAACCGAGAATAATGGTCAGGAAGCGGGTTATCTGAGCGATCTGCCTTCGCCCGGCCTCTCCGCCTTCTTTTTGTAGTTCCTCTAGCTTGGGTATGACCGTGGCCATCAACTGCATAATAATCGAGGCGTTGATATACGGCAAAATGCCCATGGCCAGAACTGAAAACTTGGCCAGGGCGCCCCCTGCGAAGAGGTCGACAAATTGAAGCAAACTACCCTGGCGGAAGAGATTGGCAATAATATTGGCGTCCAGCCCGCTGACGGGAATCTGAACGCCAAATCTTACCAGGAAAATCATCCCCAGGGTAAAAAAGATCTTAAATTTAAGCCCGGAAGCCTGCCACATTTCCATGAGGACTTCCGGGCGTAAAGCTTGTTCTCGTTTCATACGAGCTGAATGGAACCACCTGCAGCTTCGATCTTTTCCTTGGCAGAAGGAGTGACGTAGCTGGCTGTAATATTCAAGGCAACGGTCAGTTCACCGTGGCCCAAGACGCGGACACCGTCAGCACGGTGGTCAATCACGCTTTTCGCGGCCAGAGCTGCGAAATCAACGGTTGAACCGGCTTCAAAGAGCTTGTTGAGGGTGCCTACATTGATGATCGCCCAATTTGAACGATAGGGGATCACAAAGTGTTTTTTCTTGGGCAGACGGCGATAAAGGGGCATTTGGCCGCCTTCAAAACCGGCTTTTTTCTCGGGGCCTGAGCGCTGACCTTGACCACGGTGGCCACGGGTGGCGGTTTTACCCATACCCGAACCCATACCACGGCCGACGCGTTTGCGCTTGGCGCGTTTTGTATTGCGAGATAAATCTTGCAGTTTCATGTCAAAAATTCCTTTTTACTCAGACTGGGCGGCCGCGGAGTACTTCTTTTGCACTCAAGCCACGGGATTCGGTAATCTGCTCGAGGGTGCGCAGCTCTTGCAGAGCCTGAACCGCAGCACGGGCATTGTTCAAGGGGGATTTGGAGCCCAGGCACTTGGCTGTGGCATTTTTGATGCCAGCTGCTTCAAGTACAATGCGCACCGCACCACCGGCGATAACACCGGTACCTTGACGGGCCGGTTTAACCAGCACGCTGGCAGAGCCAAAGCGAGATGTGACCGGATGAGGGATCGTTGTATCGACAATGGGCACATCAATCAGATTTTTACGGGCGTCGGACATGCCTTTTTGAATGGCACCCACGACGTCGCTCGATTTGCCTACGCCAACACCAACTTTGCCTTCGCCATCACCGACAATGGTGATGACTCGGAAACTCAGGCGTTTGCCGCCTTTGACTACTTTGGTCACACGGCGGACCTGGACGACTTTTTCAGTCCACTGGGAATCGGTTTCGTTTTGTTTTTTGACCACGTTCTAATTTCCTCTCAATTCCTTAGAAACTCAGACCGTTTTCACGGGCAGCGTCAGCCAGAGCCGCAACGCGACCATGGTATTTATTGCCACCGCGGTCAAAAACCACCTGGGTGATTCCCTGTTCCAAGGCTTTTTTGGCAATCCGGGCACCGATCACTTTGGCACCATCAATATTGCCAAAGTACTCAGCTTCTTTTTTGACTTCGGGTTCAACAGAGGAAGCAGCAACCAAGGTATGGCCCTGCTCGTCGTTGATGATCTGAGCGTAAATATGCTGATGGCTGCGGAATACGGCCAGACGGGGACGTTCAGCGGTACCGCTGAGGTTTTTACGGGAACGAACATGCCGGCGCTTGCGCTCGGCACGACGTGTTTCAATACTCATTTTTTATGGCCTCCGACTACTTCTTACCTGATTTGCCGGCTTTTCTGCGGACGACTTCGCCCACATACCGGATCCCTTTGCCTTTGTAAGGCTCGGGTTTGCGCACAGCGCGGATTTTGGCAGCAACGTTACCGACTTCACCTTTATCAATGCCTCTGACATGGATTTTGGTGGGACCTTCGGTTTCGAGTACGATGCCAGGAGGCGCTTCGATTTCCACGGGGTGGGAATAACCAGCACTCAAAACAAGGCTGGTTCCTTTGAGGGCGGCTTTATAACCGACCCCAATCATTTCGAGGGATTTGGAGAAGCCGTTGTTCACGCCTTCTACCATATTGGCCAACAGAGAGCGATAGAGACCATGCAGGGCACGGGCCTGTTTGCTGTCGTTGATACGGGTCACGTGTAAGACGCCATCGAGGACTTCGACGGAGACTTCGTCACGGATATCTTGAGACAGTTCGCCTTTGGGGCCTTTGATTTTGACGGTATTGCCACTGACTTCAACGGTGGCTTTGGCCAGTGTAATGGGTTTTTTACCAATTCGAGACATTGCTTTTACCTACCATACATAACACAGTAATTCGCCGCCGACTTTGAGACGACGGGCCTGGTGACCGGTAAGAATGCCACGGGAGGTAGAGACCACAGCCACGCCCATTCCGCCCATCACGCGCGGTACTTCTTGGGTTCCAACATACACGCGGCGACCGGGGGTGCTGACGCGTTTGAGGCCTTGAATCACTGAACGGCCATCATGGTACTTGAGAACCAATTTAATTTTCTTGAATTTGTCATCGCTGACTTCGAAGAAATCGGTGATATAACCGTTTTCTTTTAAAACGCGGGACACTTCTTTTTTGATTTTGGAATGTGGGACTTCCACGGAGTCTTTGCGCAGCATCAGGGCATTGCGGACCCGGGTAAGCATATCACTGATAGGATCTGTAACCATACTATTTCTCCTCTTACCAACTGGACTTCTTCACACCGGGCAGTACACCCTTGTGAGCATTTTCGCGCAAGCAAATGCGGCAGAGGCCAAAATAGCGATAATAGGCTTTGGGGCGGCCACAGCTACGGCAACGGTTGTGTTGACGCACTTTGTATTTTGCGGGGCGCTTGGATTTTTCAATCATTGATGTTTTTGCCATAATTGTCTCCTACTTCCGAAACGGCATTCCAAAATGTTTGAGCAGAGCGTGAGCTTCTTGGTCGTTTTTGGCGGAGGTTACGAAGGTGATGTTCATACCGCGCACTTTGTCGACCTTGTCGTAGCTGATTTCGGGGAAGATCAGCTGTTCTTTAAGACCAATGGTATAATTGCCGCGTTGATCAAACGCTTTGTTGGAAACGCCACGAAAGTCACGAATCCGGGGCAGAGCCAGGGAGACGAGGCGATCGAGGAATTCATACATGCGATCCCCACGCAGGGTGACTTTCAAACCGATGGGCATGCCCTGACGCAGTTTGAAGTTGGCAATGGATTTCTTTGCTTTGACCACAATCGGTTTCTGACCGGTGATGGTGGCCAAATCTGTCTGGGCAAATTCCAGGGCTTTGTGATTGAGAATATATTCACCCAAACCGATACTGACCACGATTTTGTCAAGTTTGGGCACATCCATAACGTTGGCGTACTGAAACTCGTCTTTGAGCTTGGGAACCACTTGCTCGCGGTAGAACTGCTTAAGTCTTGGTTTTGCTTCTGCAACCATACTTAGCTACTCCTTCAAGATATTTTAAATTATTTAATTGTCGAGCGTTTCGCCCGATTTTTGAGAGACACGGACTTTTTGGCCGTTTTCCAGGGTCTTGCTGCCGGTCCGCACGCCTTTTTTCAGGCTGGCATCATACAACATTACGCGGGAGCGTTGAATGGGGGCTTCTTTTCTAACGAGAGAGCCCTTTTGGCCTTGCATGGTGGGCTTTTGGTGACGGGTCACCATGCCAACACCTTCTACAACAACACGGTCGGTTTTGGGCAGAACGCGCAGAACCTTACCTACCTTACCACGATCTGCATCGCGACCGGAAATAACAACCACCTGATCGCCTTTTTTTATCGTCAGACGACGGTACTCTTTATCAGTTTTATTGGATGCCATATTTAAAGAACCTCCGGGGCAAGTGAGACAATTTTCATATAGTTCTTTTCCCGAAGTTCACGGGCCACAGGGCCAAAAACACGGGTACCAATCGGATTGCCATCATTGTTGACAATCACAGCGGCATTTTCATCAAAGCGAATCCGCGAACCATCTTTGCGGTGGATCTGGTGCTTGGTGCGCACAATCACGGCTTTGACAACCTGGCTTTTTTTGACAGGCATATTGGGAGTGGCTTCTTTGACGACGGCGACAATCGTGTCACCCACATGGGCGTAACGACGGCCAGAGCTGCCGAGCACGGTGATGCAGAGCAATTCTTTGGCGCCGGTGTTGTCAGCCACAGCGAGACGACTTTCTTGCTGAATCATAACAAACTCCTTATTAATCCAATCCGGACTCAACAACTTCCAAAAGACGGAAGTGTTTGTCACGGCTCATGGGGCGACACTCCACAATACGGACCAGATCACCAGCTTTGGAGAGCTCTTGTTCATCATGGAACTTGTAGCGCTTTCTGCGGGATTGCACCTTTTTGTAGATCGGGTGTGTGGGGAAGCGCTCGACTTCGGCCACACGGGTTTTTTGCATTTTGTCACTGACGACCTTGCCGGTCAGTACACGTTTAGGCATTGACTTCTTCTCCTTCCAATTCACGTTCCCGCAACAGGGTGTTGATACGGGCAACTTTTTGCCGTAACAGACGCAGACGGGCTGTGTTGGAAAGCTGACGTGTCGCCATCCACTGGAACTTCAGATTAAAAAGTTCCTGTTTGGCTTCCTGACGCTCATCCAGCAATTCCTGCTGGGAAAGTTCGCGCAAACGACTGATTTCTTGCTTAGACATTTTATTCTTCGCCTCCTTCCGCGGTTTCAGCGGCGGCTGCTTCTTGTTCAGCGCGGCTGACAAAGCGGGTCTTGATTGGCAATTTGGCGCTGGCCAAACGCATAGCTTTGCGGGCTACTTCTTCGGGAACTCCAGCCAGTTCAAATAAAACACGGCCGGGTTTGACAACGGCTACCCAATACTCAGGTGAACCTTTACCGCTACCCATGCGGGTTTCGGCGGGTTTGGCTGTGATGGGTTTGTCGGGGAAAACGCGGATATGCACTTTCCCACCACGACGGACAGAACGGGTCATGGCGCGACGGGCAGCCTCAATTTGGCGGGCGGTAATCCAGGCAGGCTCCAGACCTTGCAGTCCGAATTCGCCAAAGGCGACAGTCGTACCACGGGTTTCCTTGCCCTTCATGCGGCCCCGCATCTGCTTTCTGTACTTAGTACGTTTAGGCATTAGCATTGGAGGGGACCTCTTTTTTCGACTCTTTTTCTCTCAGCTTTTCGCCGTTGTAGACCCATACTTTGATACCGATAATGCCAAAAACGGTCTTGGCTTCAAAGAAACCATAATCGATATCTGCACGCAGGGTGTGCAACGGAATCCGGCCTTCGCGCAGCCATTCGGTACGGGCAATATCTGCACCGCCGAGACGGCCTGCGATCATGATCTTGATGCCTTGGGCACCGGAGTTCATGGCGCGGGTCATGGACTGCTTCATCACGCGGCGAAACGCCACGCGTTTTTCGAGCTGTTGAGCGGCCGCTTCAGCGATCAGCTGGGCGTTGGTTTCAACAGACTTCACTTCTTGCACGTTCATCTGAACTTTTTTGTTCAGTTCCTGGAAGAGTTTCTGACGCAGTTCTTCGATGTTTTTGCCACCGCGACCGACAACCATACCAGGTTTAGCGGTCTGAATAGTGACTTCAACTTGGTTCGATTTACGTTCAACTTCAATATCAGCAATGCCTGCGGCAGACAGCTGTTTTTTGACAATTTCACGAATACGGCGATCTTCTTGGATCAGATCGGGATAGTTCTTGGGGGAAAACCAACGGCTTTTCCAATTTTTGGTAATGCCCAACCGAAATCCGATTGGGTGTACTTTCTGGCCCATATTGTCTCCTTACTTCTTCTTCGGCCCAACGGCGATGGTGACGTGGCTGGAGCGTTTTTTGATCTGATAAGCGCGGCCCTGGGCACGGGGTTGAACCCGGCGCAGCGTGCGGCCACCATCTACAAATGCTTCGACCACATAGAGCTCTTCCACATCCAACATATTGTTGTTTTCTGCATTTGAAAGTGCAGAGTGGAGAACCTTTTCGATGATACGGGCGGCTTTGTGGGGCATGAACTTGAGGTGGTCCAATGCATCTAAGCCATTCATTCCCCGGACCAGATTCATCACCCGTCTCAGCTTGAAGGGTGACATGCTGACATTCTTGGCTATAGCCTTGACTTTTACTGGGTTACTCACGGTATGTTCCTCATTCTATCGGCGTGATACGGTTTTTTCACCGGCGTGGCCACGGAACATACGGGTGGGAACGAACTCACCCAGGCGATAGTCGACCATGTTCTCAGTCACAAAGATGGGCACATGCTTGCGGCCGTTGTAGACGGCAATGGTGTGTCCGATCATATCCGGTGTAATGGTGGATGCGCGGGACCAGGTTTTAATTACGCGCTTCTCGTTTTTATCATTCATGCGCTCAATTTTCTTGAGCAGCTTTTCTTGAATAAATGGTCCCTTTTTTACAGAACGGCTCATTCGTCGCTGTCTCCTTTATCGTGCATTGCGGCTAACGCGCTTCTGAGTAATGAAGCGGTCGCTCGGTTTTTTCTTGCGGGTACGGAAACCCATTGCAGGCTGACCCCAAGGAGTCTGTGCCTTGCCCCCAACGGGAGCTTTGCCTTCACCACCACCATGGGGGTGATCGCAGGGGTTCATTACCACGCCGCGGTTATGAGGCCGACGGCCCATGTGACGTTTGCGACCGGCTTTGCCAATCTTAACGTTTTTGAAATCCGCATTGCCCAGCGAACCAATGGTGGCCCGGCAATTTTTGGAAACCATACGCACTTCACCAGAAGGCAGCTTGATTTGAACGTATTCACCGTCCTTGGCCACGAGCTGAGCAGATGTGCCGGCCGCACGGGCCAACTGTCCGCCCCGACCGGGCTGGAGTTCCACGTTATGAATCACTGTACCCAGAGGAATATCTTTCAGCTGCATGGCGTGACCGGGTTTAATATCGGCCCCTTCACCAGCTAAAATTTCATCACCGACTTGCAGACCCTGGGGAGCCAGGATATAGCGCTTTTCACCATCTGCATAGTGAAGCAGAGCAATATTGGCCGTGCGGTTGGGATCGTATTCGATCGTAGCCACTTTGGCAGGTACACTCTCTTTGTTGCGCTTAAAATCAATCAAACGGTAGTGACGTTTGTGGCCGCCTCCCCGGAAACGGGATGTAATCCGTCCGGTATTGTTGCGACCACCTGTTTTCTTCAGGGGTGCCAGCAGTGATTTTTCGGGCGTAGAGGTAGTGATTTCCTCATATGTAAGCCGACTCATATTGCGCTGGCCGGCGGTTGTTGGTTTTAAAACTCGAATACCCATAGTGTTTCACCACTTTCTTAAATAGCGAGATCAATTTTGTGACCGGCTTTGAGGGTCACAATTGCTTTTTTGCGGAGTTTCCGCTTGCGTGCACGGCTCCCAAAGGCCCGTTGCTCCGGCTTCACATTGAGGGTGCGAACCTTGTCAACTTCCACTTTAAAAATGGTGGCGACAGCTTTGGCAATCTCAACTTTATTGGCTTTGGTATCCACTTCAAAGACGTACTGATTGTCTGCACCCAAAATGGTGGATTTTTCAGTGATCAGGGGATACTTCACAATTGTATAAGGATCCATTATACAAACCTTCCTTCGAGTAATGGCAGAGAGCCTTCCGCAATCACGAGGGCTTGGTGATCGAGCACATCGACCACACCCACGTTTTTGGGGCTCACTACGGAAACCTGACGGAGGTTGCGGGTAACACGGTGAAGGGCTTCATTGTAATCGGCCACCACCAGGACTTTTTGATCAGCCAGACCCATTTTGCCGAGCAAGGCGTTGAATTCAGCAGTTTTGTTGAGATTCAAAAGTGAATCAGCAACCACCACGACCTGTTCGCGCTGGGCAGACAGGGCTGAACTCAAAGCACGAGCCGCCATTTTGCGGTTCAAGCTGGTTGCAAAGCTGCGGGGTTTGGGACCAAAAGAGACACCGCCCCCACGCCAAATTGACGAGGTACGGCTGCCAGCGCGAGCGCGGCCTGTGCCTTTTTGTTTCCAGGGCTTTCTGCCGCCCCCGGCAACTTCCATACGGGTTTTGGTGCAGGCAGTGCCTACACGGGCGTTATTCAACTGGCGAACAGCAGCCATATGCATCAGATCGGTATTGGGCTCAGCGCCCCAGAGCAGATCTGTGGCTTCAATACTGCCAAATCCTTGACCATCATACTTTTTAAGTGCTGACATCAGGGCTGTCCTCCTTGTTTAACGGGTACAATTTTAACCTGGGCTCCGGTTGAACCGGGGATCGAACCTTTGACCAGCAGCAGATTGCGCTCGGCGTCTACTTTGACGATTTCAATATGTTTAACGGTGGTCACCCGATTGGGTTTGCGACCAGACATTTTGACACCTTTGTAAACACGGCCAGGGGTGGTACCGGCACCAATCGAACCGGGGATGCGGTGCGATTTAGAACCGTGACTCATTGGGCCACGACCGAAGTGGTGGCGTTTGGTGGCACCCATAAAGCCCTTGCCAATCTGGCGGCCTTGAACGTTGATGGTCTGACCGGCTTCAAACTGACCAACAGTCAGCTCACTGCCCACTTCAAAACCTTCAATGCTTTGGAGGCGGAATTCAACCAGGCGTCGAGTTGTATGGACACCCGCTTTTTTAAAATGACCTTGCTGAGGTTTATTCACACGGTGCTTCGGAACAGGCGAAAATCCGACTTGCAAAGCCGAATACCCATCGGTATCCGGCTTTTTGATCTGGACGATCGGACAGGGGCCGGCTTGGATAACCGTCACCGGCACACTGTTTCCCGTTTCATCGAAGACATGTGTCATCCCGAGTTTGGTACCTATAAGTCCTACAGTAGAACTCATCGGGGTTATGTCTCCTTACTTTCTTCTTTTGCAACTGTAGTCTGGACTACAGCTTTACTTCAATATCGACGCCAGCAGGCAGGTCCATGTGCATCAGCGCATCAACCGTCTTCGTGGAGGGTTCCAGAATATCCAGCAAGCGCTTGTGGGTGCGAATCTCGAAATGTTCCCGAGATTTTTTATCCACGTGTGGAGAACGCAGCACACAAAAAATGTGCTTGCGAATCGGCAGCGGGACCGGACCTACCACCTTGGCGTCGGTACGGCGAGCTGTGTCCACAATACGACGAGCGGACTCATCCAGCAAACGATGATCGTAGGACTTTAACCTAATTCTGATTTTTTGACCAGCCATACTAACAATCCTATTCTTCTTCTTTAATGTCTTCCAGGATTTTGCTTACGACGCCTGAACCGACCGTACGGCCACCTTCACGAATCGCGAAACGCATCCCTTCTTCGATAGCGACCGGCTTCTGCAGGACAACTACCATTCCGATATTGTCGCCAGGCATGACCATTTCAACGCCTTCGGGGAGTTTGCACTCGCCGGTTACGTCGGTGGTACGGACATAGAACTGGGGACGATAGCCGGGGAAGAAGGGGGTGTGACGGCCACCTTCCTCTTTCTTCAAGACGTAAACCTGTGCATTGAAGTGATTGTGGGGCTTGATTGAACCGGGTTTAGCAACCACCTGGCCACGCTCCACGTCATCTTTGCTGATACCGCGCATCAGGATACCCACGTTGTCACCGGCCAGACCTTCGTCCAGGGTTTTGCGGAACATTTCCACACCAGTTACAACCGTTTTACGGGTATCGCCGAGACCGACGATTTCAACTTCTTCACCGACTTTGCAGCGACCGCGTTCGATACGGCCAGTTGCAACGGTACCACGACCAGTGATGGTGAAGACATCTTCCACTGCCATCAGCAGGGGTTTGTCGACGTCACGGGCGGGATCGGGAATATAAGAGTCAACAGCGTCCATCAGGGCCCAAACTTTGTCGACCCATTCGTTTTCACCACGTTGGGTTTTGGGGTTGCCAGTCATGGCTTCCATGGCTTTAAAGCCAGAACCAGCGACGATGGGGATATCATCACCGGGGAAGTCATATTCGGTCAACAGTTCGCGCAGTTCCATTTCAACCAACTCGATCAGCTCAGGGTCATCTACCTGGTCAATCTTGTTGAGGAAGCAAACCATGCTGGGAACGCCAACTTGGCGGGCCAAGAGGATATGTTCGCGGGTCTGGGGCATGGGGCCGTCAGCTGCGGACACAACCAGAATAGCGCCGTCCATCTGAGCTGCACCAGTAATCATGTTCTTGATGTAGTCAGCGTGGCCAGGGCAGTCCACGTGAGCGTAGTGCCGTTTGGTGGTTTCATATTCCACGTGGCTGGTATTGATGGTGATACCACGTGCTTTTTCTTCGGGGGCATTGTCGATTTGGTCATAGCCACGGGCCAGACCACCACCGGCGGCTGCCAGTGTCATGGTAATCGCTGCAGTCAGGGTTGTTTTACCGTGGTCAACGTGGCCAATTGTGCCGATATTGACGTGCGGTTTATTACGTTCAAATTTTTCTCTCGCCATACTGAATCTCCTAGGTCACAATATAATTTGATTTTGGGTTAACTTATATTTAACTTGGCCTGAGATCAATTTTAATCAATCTCAGGCCAAGTGTCTATAGCATATCTATGCCTTTGCTTTGGCAGCGCCGGATTGATACACTACGGCTTCGGCCACGTTCTTAGGTACTTCGGCATAGTGTGAAAACTCCATACTGAAGGTCCCACGGCCTTGTGTCATGGACCGTACATCGGTGGCATAGCCGAACATTTCGGCCAATGGCACAGATGCATGAATTTTCTGGAGGCCACCATCTTCGGCTTCCATGCTCTTGAGTTCGCCACGACGACGGCCTTGCAGGTCGCCCATGACATCACCCATATTATTTTCGGGCACAATGACTTCGAGGCTCATGCGGGGTTCCAACAGATAGGGGTTGGCTTTGCGCATCGATTCTTTGAAGCCCATTGAACCAGCGATCCGGAAGGCCATATCCGAAGAGTCAACCTCGTGATAAGAGCCATCGTACAGGGTCACTTTGATACCAATTGCAGGGAATCCTGCAACAACGCCTGAGGTCATGGCATCACGCATGCCACCTTCAACCGCAGGAATGTATTCTTTGGGAATAACACCCCCAACGACTTCGCTGACGAAGATAAACGACTCTTCGGACTCAGCGGGCAGAGGTTCCATACGCACACGGATATGTGCATATTGACCGCGACCACCGGACTGTTTGATAAACTTGGTCTCATTTTCAACTTTGCTGCGAATGGTTTCGCGGTAAGAAATCTGAGGTTTACCAACATTACAGCCGACGTTGAATTCGCGAACCAGACGGTCAGCGATGATCTCAAGGTGCAATTCACCCATGCCGGAAATAATGGTTTCGCCGGTTTCATGGTCCA
>JBFWRL010000070.1:0-26082 GCA_050248915.1 Candidatus Sericytochromatia bacterium | reverse complement strand
CTCGCTGGGTAGAACCTGCTCCATGAGATTGAGAGACATGCAATTAAGCCCTATGGGGAGCTTAACAACCGGGATCGTCTTCTCCATTTTTGGTTTTGTTGATCTTCTCGCACATTTTGCAGGCCATTTCTTTTTTGAAATCTTCTGCTGCTGAGGGATTCGATTTTTTGAGTTCTTTGTATTTTTTGGCAGCGTCAGTCAGGGCTTTGTCGTACTCAGCTGAACTTTTGGGGTCCATAAAGAGTTTGTTGAACATTTTTTCGCCGACTTCAGGGCCAAATTCTTCTGCCATTTTGTGCATGGCATCTTTGAGCTGGCCGATATCGTCACTTTCACTGTCATTTAAGACGTTGCCAATCTCATTTTTGAGCTTGGCTTCTTGCATTTTGCCAGAGGCATCTTCTGTCATTCCATCGCTTCTAATCGATTGAACGGCAACCCCATCTTTGGGGGTTGAGGGAGCTTGGGGCGTGGGCGTTGGGGGTGTTGTACCCGAAACAACAGAGCCGGGTACGACATTGGGGGGAGGAGTGGTTGCTGGAGCAGATGTTACTGGGCGAGGGCCACCACCGAGAGGACTTGTCATAAAAATGCGAATCTCCTTGCATGTTATCTGATCTTATTTATTCCACAAAAGTGGCAAAAAAATGGGAGGGTGATCCAAAATTAACCAAAAATTAACTTTCCTTGTTTCAGCCCATTGAACCCGAAAAGGCCCACTCAGCCGAGTTGATCCCTTTCGTGGGGCACTTGAATTTTGAGTTCGCGCATAAAGCGCACTTCGTCGGGAATGGCTTCATCCTGAACCATGCTTTTTTCAAAATCCAGGTTGCGCACCGGGACGGTGGCTGGTGTGACGGGGGCGGTGGCTTGCTTTTCGCTTGAGTCTTCGCGGAAACGGGTTACGGCTGCCTTAAATGCTTCCAAATCCAGCAAGGGGGCTTTTTGTGTCGTGCCTTCGTTAAATTGTTGGATGCGATCAGCATAAATTTGATAGGCCTGATCGAGCCGCTCTCGACTCACAAAACGGGTGATCGTTTTAAACTGTTCTGTGAGAAAATCCAATCCGCCTTTGCTTTCACGGCGATCGATCTCTGCGAAGGTATAGTCAAAAATATTACTGGGATTGACGGTGGTCTCACCTGTTTTGCCGGTAATGTTTTCGACAAAATCGGGCTCCATCAACATGGCTTTAAAGCTTTCGGGCAGTTGTTGATAGAGGGCTTCACCAAATTCTTTTTTTAGGATTTCGGGGTTTCTGCGCACCTGCTCAAAAAAAGCTTTAAGTGCGTGTTGGTGCTGTGCTGGATTGCCTGCCTGCTCGGGCAAGGCGGCCCAATCCGCACGGGCGCGGGCTTTGCCCAAAACCAGACCCAAAGCCTGTACCACAGCCCGGTTTTGCTGGCCGCTGGGGCCTTTTAAATGTTGATGTACGGTTGGGGGGAAAAGCGCTTGTTCACTTGCGGGCCAGGCACCTGTGCCCTGCTGCTTAAAGGCCTCAATTTTTTGGCTGGCAAGGGCCCGCGCGGCCGGAGATGAATCGGGCCGATTTAAGACTGTTTGGGCGCGAATCAATTGATCCAGCACATAGCCTGGTTCGCGGGGGGAAGAGGCGTATTGTGTCCCATCGACGTTGAGCAAGGCATCGGCTTCAGGCAAGGCGGCAGCTAGGCGGGGGGTGAATTGCGGTTTTTGGTCAACCCCACGAAAATCGGCCCACCAATCGGCAATTTTGTCTTTGAGTTTAAATTTGTCGCAGAGTGCTTCTGCGGCAAAACCCAATGCTGGAGCCAGGATCTTTGAGAAAGTGGTGGTTTTGTCGACCACCCCTTTGACGTATTGCCGGGTTTCACTGGGCAGATGTCCCCTGAGTTGTAAAAGGGCATTGCGAATTTGATCATCTTTATAACCGGCTTTTTTGATCAGGCCAACCATTTCCTCTTCTTTGCCTGCATAGCTTTGGGTCGCTGCGGCCATAAACATAAATTTGAGCAAAGAGGCCTGCAATAAGCGCTCGGGTTGGTATGTAAACATCCGATAAGATTCGGCAAAATCCTCTTCATCATTGACCTGGGCATAGTCAGAAACAAAGCCCTGTTTGCCGATGCCCTGCATGGTCTCGCCCATCACATTGTTGCGGTTTTCTTCCTCAGAGGCTTTGCCATCCCAACTGATTCTGCGCCAGTTTTCAAGTACCTCGGTGCCCTCTTGCAGGCCGTGTCCCAGTTCGTGCACGATGACCTGTTCGGTGAAATCTTTTTGTTTGCCTGAATCGATAATCCCAAACCAATTGCCCACCAGGCCTTCTGCGGTTTGCTGATCAAAGCGTTCGCTGAGTGAACGATCCAAACTTGCAATCTGTGTATCCAGGCGCTGTCGGGTAGGGGCCTGCATTTCTCCGACACTGAGGTAGCCTCTGAGAATATGCCCCAATTCGGCTTTGAGCATCAGGGGGGATTGACCCACGTCCAGACGGCCCTGTAGTTCGGTTAGGCGCTGAAGCAATTTGCGCTTTTGTGGCACACTCAATTGGGTATCGTCTTCGATCGTATCGCGAGCCCCAGTCATGCGCTGTTGTAAATCAAAGGCCTGAAGTGCAAGTTTGGTGGGAGCATCCATTTGACCGGTGCGATTGAGTTGGCGTTGGGGAGAGCGGGAATAATTTAACAATTCTTGCACAGAGCTGATCGCTCTTCGTTTTTCGGGACTGTCGCCGGGGCTGTTGACCAAGTTGATAAAGTCTTGGATATGTTGCTCTTTTAAAAGTTCCCGGGGGTTGGCATGAATCGCCCCATCGTGCAAAACAATGCTGCCCAATGCCTCGTTGTGGTAAGCCACTTTCATTGCCCCGCTGAGCATTTCAATCGCGCTGAGATAACCATCTTTGCCAGCCAAAACAGCTGGGTTTAAGGGCTCGGCACGGACAAAGGTCAAGGGGCCTCCCTTGTGGTTTTTGCTGGCATTGCGAAAGGTCTCAAGGGGTTGGGTTTGGCGAATTTCAGAAAAGGCGTTAAAAACAGCGAGTTTGGCTTGCGGCGTCCAGCTCCGCCCTGCTTCTGCTTGAAATTGAGGGGGCGCTGCACCAGCGGCTTTAAACATCTCCACAGTGGCATGATCGACTTCTTCAAGCAGGGTTACTTTGGCCAATTCATGCAGTTTTTGTGGTGTCCGTTGCGATTCAGGCAGGGAAGTCAGTTTGGCTTCAATTTTGCTGAGCCATTGATTGACATGGGCGGCAGGCAAGTTGCGAAATTGGTATTGTAAACTGGCAAAATCTTTGAACCCCAGGTCTTTTGCCAAGGCCTGTAAACGAGGCTGCCAGGCCGCAGGTATAGGGGCCACTTGATTGCTGTCGTTGGCCGTAAAATTGCGCAGGAGCGAACGGGCATCTTGCAAAGAGCGCATCATCTGGCTGGGAGAAGGGGGGGCGAATTGGACGCCCTGGGGATTTAATGCGGCCTCTTGATAGCTTCCCACTTGAGGCAAAACGGGCCCGATGGGACTGGCTGTGGCGGGTGGGGTTGATGCTGCCACGCCCGGAATACTTGGCAGCGCTAGCGGACCTGTTCCCCTGGCTGGGGGTGTAGTCCAGGTCTCAAACGAATTTTTGCTGACACCGGATGATGAACTCATAACCAACCCTTGATTTTGCATGTACTACCTTTACTCTATTCCACAAAAGCAGAGAAATTATCAAAAGGCGCAATAAATTTAAATCATTTTTAATGCAATTTGCTCACAAATAATTGACCCCAATTCGACAAAATCCATGAACTGGCTCACAGAGCAGAGGCTTTGGTTGTGTTACAATGCTGAGAACAATGGCTTAACCAGCGAGGATGCGTCTATGCTCTGGAAACGGATTTTGATCAATCTGGGAATTGGTCTTTTGGTGGGCGGTCTGTTCCTGGCCGCAAATGAAAAAATGCCGACCTTTAAACAGGTCGAGTTGATGCTTTACAACACCCGTTTTGAAACTTTTCGCGGGATGCGTCCCACCCCTGATGATGTGGTCATTTTGGCCATGGACGAAGCCTCGCTTGAAGAGGTCGGTCCCTACCC
Source organism: Candidatus Sericytochromatia bacterium (assembly GCA_050248915.1). Classification (GTDB taxonomy): domain Bacteria; phylum Cyanobacteriota; class Sericytochromatia; order UBA7694; family UBA7694. Next base: position 22,020 of record JBFWRL010000070.1, on the reverse strand, counting down.
TTGGCGGCGCGATGTACATGCCCGTGTTGCCGAGAAATTGATTGCCCTAGGCGCCAAATTGGTGGCCTTTGATATTATGTTTTTGACCGAATCCCAATTTCCGGAAGCAGATGCAGCCCTGAAACAGACCTTGGCCAAACACCCCGACAAAACGGTGGTTGTCAGCAAATTTGAATTTGGTTCTACGTCTCGGATCAGTGGCTCGGGTGCCAGTGGTGGCAATGATGAGCAATCGGTGGATGTCAGTGAATCCGCTTCTTATAGCCCCCCGATTTTTGAGTCTGATGCCATTTTTGGTTTTGCCAACGTCGATGAAGGCATGGTTGACAACCAAATTCGCCGGGCGCAAATTTTGTACAACCTTGAAAGTGAACAGCTTTTGCCCACGACCATGACCCTGCGCAAAAAGTTTGAGCCCCATTTTACGTTGAGCATGCTGCGTTTGCTTGAGCCCAAAAAAGCCGATGCTCTGATGGACAAATACGGCGAGCAGCCCCTCTGGATCAATTTTGCTGGCCCCCCTCAGAGTTTTAAAACTCTGTCTTATTACATTGTTCACAAACTCGGCCAGCCGGGCTTTGACGACAATTATTTTCTGCAATTGGTCAAGCAGCGCCCCAAAGATTATTTCAAAAATAAGATTGTGATGATTGGTGCCTCTGCCGAGATTTTGCAAGACAATAAAAATACGCCTTTTGTCTCTGCGGGCTCAACCAAAATGCCGGGGGTGGAGGTTCATGCCAATCTCTTTGAAACCCTCCGTCAGGATGCGCCTTATTTGCAGGCGCCCAGCAGCCTGAACTATCTTTTGATTTTGGCTTTTGCGGTCATCACTGCTTTGGGGCTTTCGTTTCTGGGGCCCTTGGGTGGTTTGGCATTGGTGATTGGCTTAATGGCTGCCTATTCAGTCTTTAATGTCTATTTCTTTAATTTTCAACGCCTGTTTATTGATTGGTTTGCGCCAATGATGGCAATGGTCGGCAGTTATACTGTGAGTTATGCCTATCGTTATCTGGTTGAAGAGCGGGAAAAACGCCGCATTCGCAAATTCTTTAAATCGTATGTTTCACCCAAATTGGTTGAAGAACTGCTCAAAGATCCCTCTACGATGCCCAGCCTCAAAAGTGAGCGCCGCATGGTCAGCATTCTTTTTTCGGATATTGCCGGTTTTACCTCGATGTCTGAAAGCCTGCCGCCGGATGAAGTTGAACATATTCTGAATGAATATCTGACCGCCATGAGTGAAATTGTCTTTGGCAATGATGGCACCTTGGATAAATACATTGGTGACGCTGTCATGGCCATTTGGGGCAATGTGGGGTCGAGCAATCCCAAAACCGATGCCTATAAAGCCGTGAACACAGCGATTCAAATGCAGCGCACTTTGGCGCAGTTGCGTGAAAAATGGCTTTCAGAGGGCATGGTGCCTCTGCAAATCCGCATTGGTATCAATACCGGCGAAGCCCTGGTGGGCAATTTTGGCTCTCCCCAAAAAATGGACTATACCGTGATTGGCGATGCTGTGAATACTGCAGCTCGGCTCGAAGGCCTGAACAAAGAGTTTAATTCGAGCATTTTGATCAGCCAAAATTGTTACGATTTGGTCAAAGATCGGGTCAATGCCCGCCACTGTGGCAATGCCAAGGTCAAAGGTAAAGAAGAGGCTGTGTCTGTATTTGAGGTCCTGGGTTGGAAAGACGAAGCCGGTGCAGCCACCGAAATTCGTGATACCAAGTGGATCAAAGGCACACAAGAAACTCAGTGGAAGTAAGCCAGCGTGGAAAAAATAGCACAATACGATATTTTGGGTGAATTGGGCCGGGGGGGCATGGGTGTCGTTCTTGATGCCGTTGACCCCCGTTTGGATCGGCATGTGGCGATCAAGGTCATTGAATTGCCCCATGATCCCAATATGACACAACAGACCAAAGACGAGTTGATAGAGCGCTTTAAACGTGAGGCCAAAGCCAGCGCGAAACTCAACCACCCCAATATTGTCAGCATTTTTGACTTTGGTGAGTACGAAGGCCGTTATTATATGGTGATGGAGTTTTTGCAGGGGCGAAACCTTTCGCAATTGCTCAAAATTCATTCGCCACTCTCTGTGCCTGTTGCCATTAAATCCATGATTCAGACCTGTGAAGCCCTGGACTTTGCCCATTACCAGGGAATTATTCACCGTGATATCAAACCCGCCAATATTGTCATTTTGGACAATGGCACCACCAAATTGACTGACTTTGGGATTGCCCGTCTTGAATCGACCCAGTCGGATCTGACCAAAGCGGGTTCTATTTTGGGCAGTTTGTTGTATATTTCACCCGAACAATTGATGAACCCCAAAGATGTGGATAAACGCGCTGATATCTACTCTCTGGGTGTGACTGCTTATGAGATATTAACCGGGCAATTGCCTTACAATGGCACCAATATTGGCGAAATTGTCATGAAGATCATGCAAAGTGAGCCACCGCGCCCAAGTGAACTCAATCCCCAAATTCCCGCTGAATTGGACGGCATTATTTTTAAAGCCATGGCCAAAACAGTGGATATGCGCTACGACACGGCCAAAGATTTTGCCGCCGATTTAGCGGCTGTTTTGCAGAAGTTGACAGGTTCTTCAGGCTTTGATTCGACCCCAATGCCCAGTGTCGATCTGAGCCATACCAACCGGGGGATTGAACATGTGGTCAAACACCACGACAATACCCCCACCCAATATGGCAGTGGCACCTCGACAGGCAATGCCTCAACCCTGAGCACGGGAACCTTGAATATGGGCATGAGTGGCACACCCACCCCGCGCAGCAAAGAGTTTAATTTGGTAGAGGGGATCGACGACCCCACCGCTTTTTCAGCGGTCTTGCGCATTTTGCGCGGTTGGAAAGTTGAAAACCTGACCACCAATACCATGCTCGAAGCGATTTACAAATATGAAGGTCAAAGTCAGGGGCTGATTATCAACAATTCAGTCATTCTTTTGATCTACAAGGGGCTGATCGTGGGGGCCATGGTCAACAAGCCCGAAATGTCTGGCCCTTCTGCCTATCAGCACATGGCCTCTTGGCAGAAATTTGAAATGACCCAGTGTATGCCAATGGAAAAGGAAGAGCCCTGGCTGGTGCTTTTGGCCATCATGGTTGGAGCCCACACCCTGATGGAACACAACCCCATGTGTTCCAAAGGAGACGTGACCAAAGCGATTGAATTGCAGAAGTCCAAGCGCTTCAGTGGCATGTTAAAGGTGATTGAAAAACGCACCCTCAAATGGCTCGGGTTTTTGGATGGGCAGCAGGTCTTTTCGATCAATATGCCCTACCCAGCAGGGAATTATGATGGCGAGTATTTTGATCTCAGCATTTATGCACCCCGTTTTAATCTGATTGGGCCCAGTTTGCGTAAGTTGCTGGTCGAAGCCCAATTGCAAATTGTGAGCAAATCAATCAACCGCCCTGTTTTGGCCCATTATGCCGGAGCCAAAGAAAAACAGCTCACCTCTGAGATGATGGAAGAGGCGCTGCGCAACACCGATACCACCACCATTTTGCCCAAAGATGCAACCTTTGAAATTGGCAATCGCACGATCAAATATTCCGATATTCTCAAAGAGACCAATCATTTTAAAGCTGTGGATTGGCTCTTGTATGAATTTATGTATGGGCTCTCCCGTTCGACAGCGTTTTCTTCACTCAAGCGCCGTTTTACCTGGGCTTGGCAATTTAAATCACTCAAATTTCTGCAACCTGTGAAAATGGGCAGTTTTAGCGCCACCTTTGATATTTTGGCCTATAACAATCAAGATCAGCTCACTGCGCTCTTTCGCTTTGAAAATGAAATCAGCGAAGAGACGCTTTCGAATATGGTTGAAGATGTGCGCAGAATCAAAACCGAACGGGCCCAGGACGATATTCAAGCGGCCATGTTGGTGGCGTATCAGCCTTTGTCTGAGAGCGTTTTGGCCAAGTTTAACCAATTGACGGGTAAACCCGGTTTGTTTGGCATGGGCGAAAGTGAGCGGGGATTTGTGAAAATGGGCTGGAACAAAGGCTATTTCCTTTTCTTGGCCCAATTTAATGAAAATGGCGGCGTGCAACTCATGGCCCCTTCTTTGCCGGTGGATGCCTGATTTTATTCCTGCCGCCCTGTTAATTCTGGTGGTTCAGCAGCCCCGTTTGCAGGTCTTAATTGGCAAACGGGCCCCAGATCAGCGCAGCTTTCCCGACCATTGGACTTTCCCTGGGGGCAAACTCGACGCTGAAGATGGCCCTGAAACTGAATTGGCATCTTTTTTGAACTGTGCCCTGCGTGAGACCTATGAAGAAGTGGGCCTGGCCATTTCCGCCGATCAACTCATTCACGATCTGGGGTGGCGGGTGACACCGCCCTTTGCGCCAAAGCGCTTTGAGACCCGCTATTTTTTGCATGAAATGCCCGAGCCTTTACCAACAGGGAAGTTGAGTCCAGAACTGTCTGAGGCCCTGTGGGTTGAACCTGCCACCGTACTGCACCGTTGGCAGGCAGGAGAATTGCGCCTGCCTCCGCCGATTCGTGGGGTTTTGGCGCAATTGGCTGAATTTGGCTTGGATCTGCCTTCTCTGCAAACCCTGGCCAATGACCGCAATACCTTATACCCAGATTTGCAATTACATCCGGGAATTGAGGTCATTCCACTGCGCACACCGACCTTGCTGCCTGCCACCCATACCAACTGTACGTTGATCGGCGGAAAGACCTTTTTGATTGTGGATCCCGCTTCACCCTATCCCGATCAACAGGCCCTGTTAATGCAGCGGATTGCCGCCCGCCAAGCACTGGGAGAGCAGCCTGTGGCGATTGTTTTGACCCACCACCATATCGACCATATCGGAGGGGCCCAGGCTTTAAGCGCTGCTTTGGGTTTGCCAATGATGGCCCATGCCCAAACGCAGGCCCTTTTGGCTGGGCAGATGCAGATCGATACAGCCATTCCAGATGGCTTTCGCTGGCATCTGGGCACAGATCCTGTCACCGGAAAGGCCTGGGAGGTCGAAGCTCTGTTTACCCCAGGCCATGCGCCTGGGCATCTCTGCCTGATCGACCTGCGGCACCGGGTGGCCCATGTCGGTGATATGTTGGCTGGGATTGGCACCATCTTAATTGACCCCAGCGATGGGGACATGGGACTGTATTTGGACTCTCTCAAAAAATTAGAAGCAGCCCAGCTTCATTCCGCGATTCCCTCCCACGGACCTGTTTTGCAAAATCCCTCTGCCCAGTGTCAATTTTATTATTTGCATCGCCTCAAACGCGAAGAAAAAATACTTGCCGCCTTGGTTGCTGGCCCCCTGACTGAAGATACTTTGCTGGAACAGGTTTATGCGGATACCGATCCGCGGGCCTTGCCCCTGGCTCGTCGTTCATTGCAATCCCACTTGCTGAAATTGAGACAAGATCGGCGGGTGCTTCAAATTGGGGATGTTTGGTCTTTGTAAGAGCTCACTCAGATTGGACAAACGGCTCTCAAAAGTTCAAGGCCCCGCATTTCGCGGGGCCTGTACTTTTTAGCTTGTGCCAGCTCAATTAGGGCTTGAGCAACGCGGCAATAAATTGATCCCAGCTGGTTTCTCTGGCAAAACGGCTTTTAAAATAACCGGTATTGGAAATCATGCCAAAGTCGGGTGGCATTTGGGTCGGGCCCACTTTGGAGGGCGGCAAAAAGATCGACAGGCCGTTGGCGGCAATGCCCTCTTTGTCTTTGGCGGAGATCATCAAGCGTTTTTTGAGCACCTGTTTGACACTCAGGGCAGATTGTTGCACCGCTTGATTGGGTACCATACGCACGAGGTGGTTCAAGAAGGTGATCAAATCGCGTTGGCCGGTATTGGGGGAATTGACCAATTCAGGCACCTGATCGTAGGCGGCCAGAATGTGGGCCTTGTGGGCAGGCAGGGCGCGAATCAGAGTGTTGCTGAGCACGTTCATGCTGGTTTTAAATTCTCCCATGTAGCGCATATCCAGCGCGGCCAGTGAAAAATAGCCGTGTTGCGGATTGCGCACATCAGCAAAAGCCACCATTTGCGCGCCAATTTGTTGGGGGCTCAAAGGCTGGGCTGAAAGGCGGGTCAATTCGCGGGTAAAATTCACCACGGTGTCTTGGGTTGCTGCCACGCTGTCTTCAGAGGCAATGATCACCTTGGATAAATCGCGCAGTTCATAGAGGGCTTCGACATTGCCCATCAAACAGGAGAGAAAGTTCATGACGTCAAATTGGCGGCCTTTGAGCCCTTGGCGCACAGCTGTGCCAAAATCGCCGACACTCATAATTTCGCGGGGATTGGCGCTGACCTTGTGGTCATCGGTGCCAATGCCAAAATAGCCGCCACCATGGGCGAGAATATCAAAAACTTTGACTTTGCCAGGATAATTGGAAAAGGCCCAATTGATGGTCTGGGAAAGGGTGGCAGGATCGTTGGAATCGACTTCTTTGGTATTGGGAGTGAGATAAGAGACCGCAGAACCGATCTGTTGGGGTTTGCCATCGTTCATGAGATAAGCCAGGAAAGAATTATCGGGGCCTTGCAAGTCGGCAAACGCGAGATAGTAGCCACGATCGGTTACACTTTGTTCCATGGCATCCAGCATCAGGGCACCGGCTTGGGAGAGATGGTCATCCATGGCAATATACGAGAGCATGGTCACTGGGCGTTCGCCACGGGCAGGAGGCAATTGGGCTTTGACGGGGCGCAGGGGCTGAGAGAAGCGGGTCAGTGTTGCTGGATTATTGGCGGGATTCAGCCCCAGGGGCACCTGGCCTGAACAGGCAGTTAAACTCAGCAAAAGCGGCAATGTGGCGGCAAACAAGGTTTTGACTTTTGAGAACATCTCAAGAACTCCTCTACGTTGATCAGGGATACTTTATCTATCGCTGCTGTAGTGGGCGTCTGACCTTAAAGAAGTTAAGTAAAAAATATTCTTTGTTTAATTTGACTTCAAGTTTTAGAGCGCCTCTTGGACAAAGGCCAAGGCACTTTGAAGCTGGGTGTCTTGTGTTGAGCCCTGTTGAACCCCTGCTGGCAGCTCGACAGCCAGATCCGGTTCAATGCCTTTGCCATGAACAGCTTGACCAAATGCGGTCAGATATTTGCTGGTGGTCAGAGAGAGGCCCGAATCATCTGACAAACTCTGCAAGCTTTGGACCAGCCCCTTGCCAAAGGTGGTTTGGCCGAGCAAAACGGCCCTGCCCTGTTCTTGTAAACTGCCTGCCACAATTTCTGCTGCACTGGCGGTCCCTTGATTGACCAACAACACCAATTCTTTGCTGGAATCCAGAAGTGGCAAACCTGTGACTGTATGAAGGGTTTCTTGATTTTGGCGATTGACCACCCTCACCACATTGCCCTGGGGCAAAAAGAGACTGCAGACCTCAATCGCATTGCTGAGTGTGCCGCCTGGGTTATTGCGCAGATCCAGGATCAAGGCCCGCATGCCGTTTTCCTCCAATGTGTTGAGAGCTGTTTGCATGGCTTCGGGTACCTGATCTGAAAAAAAGGAATTCAGGCGAATATAACCAATCTGATCGGGCAGCATTTGAAAATGAACAGGATTGAGATCGAGAATTTCCCGCATGATGCGCAAATTGATGCGGGCCATCTGGGGGGGGCGTTCAATTTCGAGCTGGATCCAGGTTTGTGCTTCTCCCTGTAACAATTGCAATGATTCGGCAAAGCTCAATTGGGCTGTGCTTTTGGCATCGATTTTGCGGATCAGGTCTCCCGCTTGTAAGCCCGCTTTCCAGGCTGGAGAATTGTCGAGGGCGCTGATGACTTTTAACTCATTGTTCTGAACGCCGACTTCAATGCCAATCCCCGCTACTTCACCTGTTTTGAGTTGTTTGATTTCGGTGTATTCTTGCACATTTAAATAATAGCTGTAAGGGTCTCCCAAGCTGGCCAACAGACCCCGGGTGGCACCTTGCCAAAGTGCAGATTCGGAGATGGACTTGAGCGGCTTGCTCTGAAGGATCCGCGCCAACTCTTGCAAACTGGCCATCTCGCGGCTCAGACCTGCTTGGGCCTGTGGCAGCTGAAGGCCTGCCAAAAATGCCAAAAGCATGCCTGACAGCAGGGGTAAATGCAGACGTAATTTAACAGTCACTGCCAAGTAAGAGGGTCACAGGCCCATCGTTGTGGATTTCGACGTCCATATGGGCCTGAAAAATACCGGTGGCCACAGGCACACCACTTTCACGCAAATAGCCCACAAATTCATCGTAGAGCTGGCTAGCCTGCCCAGGTGGTGCCGCACCTGAAAAGCCGGGACGACGCCCCTTGCGGGCATCGCCATAGAGGGTAAATTGGGAAACAGCCAAAACGCCCCCGCCGATTTCGAGCAAGGAGCGATTCATTTTGCCTTCTTCATCCGGAAAAACCCGCAAATGGATACATTTCTGAGCCCAAAAGCGCAATTCGTCGCTGTGATCATGGGGGCCAATGCCCACCAGTAAAACCAAACCTGGGCCCTTGACTTCTCCCACGATCTTGTCTTCGACGCGTACAGCGCCATAAGACACTCTTTGCAATACCAAACGCATTATTTGGCGGCAATCCGTTCACTCATCACTTCAATTGCTTTTTGCAATTGTACGTCGATGCTTTCGGAATAGGGTTTGTCGAGCACTTCTTTGGGAACCGTGACTTGAATATCCGGCTCAATGCCTTTTTTGTTGATATCTGTACCTTTGGTGGTCAGGTATTTATTGGTGGTAATGGCAATACCTGAGCCGTTGCTGAGGTTATGCACGGTTTGCACCAAGCCTTTGCCAAAGGTGCGTGTGCCAATCAACACCGCTCGCTGATTGTCTTTGAGCGTCCCCGCCACAATTTCAGAGGCACTGGCACTGCCGCCATCAATCAAGACCGCCATGGGTATATTTTTATCCAAGACTGGGCGACCACTGGCATTGAGTTTTTCCTCTTTGCCATCGCGGTCGACAATGCGAACAATGGGGCCTTCGCTGACAAACAAACTGCCAATATCCACGGCATTGGGCAGCAGCCCACCTGGATTGCTACGGATATCAAAAATTAATGCTGACATCCCCTGTTTTTTGAGGGCATTAATCGCATTTTTCATTTCTTCCGGGGAATTGTTCTGCATAAAAGTGGTCAAACGCAGATAACCAATATTGTTTTTGATCATCTTGTATTTTACGACTTTGTTTTCGATTTTTCCGCGGGTCACGGAGATATCCAGGGTCTTCTTGGTGTCTTCGCGGTAAATTAAAAGCTTGATCGCTGTGCCTTCTTTGCCACGAATCAATTTAACCGCATCATCCACGACCATGGTTTCGGTGTTTTTTCCATCAATCGCCTTGATCCAGTCTCCCGCTTTGAGACCGGCCCGCCAAGCGGGTGTGTCTTCGATCGGTGCGATGACGGTGAGTTTGTTGTCGCGGGTGCCAATTTGGATACCAATGCCGCTGAAACTGCCTTCGCGCTCCTCATTCATCTGCTTGAATTCTTCAGGCGCAATATAGCGGGTATAGGGATCGTCCAACATGCTTAACATGCCATCGATTGCGCCTTTGACCAGCTTTTGGTCGTCTACCTTTTTTTCAACATACTCCATTTTGACCAGATCATAGACCTCAAGGAAAACGCGGAAACCGCCGGATTCAGCCAAAACGGGCTGGAGGGTGACCCCTGCAGCAAAAGAGGCGGCCATCAGTGCCGAGAGCAAAGCTGTTTTTTTGAGTTGACGGAATTTCATAAGGGAGGCGACGATCCTTTCAAACAATCCATGGTTCTATAGTAGCACTCGGCCCAGAACTTCTGCAGCAGAAACGGATTTCTTCTCAATTCATTTTTCGAAGCCCGGCAAACGGTAGCCATTGGCAAAGGGCACAGTGGCATCAATGCCATTGCAAACGCAGCGCTCAACCACATCTGCCATCACACCCAAGAGTTCGGGCAGGGCCTCTAATTCTGCTTTGGGCAGGCGATCCAAGACAAAATTTGAGAGGTTTCGTCCCGCCAAAAGGGGCCCCACACCCAGCCTGAGTCGTGCAAATTCTTCACTGCCCAGGCGTTGGATAATATTTTGAATCCCCTTTTGGCCGCCAGAACTGCCTTTGGCCCTGAGCCGGGCCCGGCCAAAATCCAGATGGACATCATCGGAGAGCACCAATAAATGTTCTTGGGGAATATTGTAATAGGCCATCAAGGGCTGAACGGCTTCGCCGCTGAGGTTCATAAATGTGGTGGGTTTACACAGCCAGACTTTGTGTTCTCCCACCCGGGCCGAACCCAGCAGACATTTCTCTTTGCTGCGGTTTTGCAGAGAGGTCTGCCAGCGCTGACAGAGCTCATCGATCAAGATCCAGCCAATATTGTGCCGGGTTTTTTCGTATTGTTGGCCCGGATTGCCCAGGCCCACGATCAGCCAATCAGGCATGTGTGCAAGCTCATTTCTTTGGACGCCGGCGCTCAGACCAGCCTTCTTTGGTGATTTGGCGGCTCCGGCCCAGCCCCAGGCTACCTGCAGGCAGGTCTTCGGTAATCACCGAACCGGCGGCCACATAGGCGTCTTTGCCGAAAGTCAGCGGGGCCACCAACGTGCTATTGCTGCCGGTGAAGACGCCGTCTGCCAGGGTGATTTTGTGTTTATGTGCGCCATCGTAATTACACGTAATGGTGCCAGCACCAATATTACAATTTTTGCCAATTTCCACATCACCGAGATAACTCAGGTGGGAGGCCTTGGAATTCTCTCCCAGATGGGCTTTTTTGAGTTCGACAAAATTGCCAACTTTGGCATTTTGTTCGACCACACTTTCGGGCCGCAAATGGGCATAGGGACCAATCTGAACGCCGACTTGGATTTGGGCCTGATCAATCACCGAAAAGCGGATTTCACAGTCTTCGCCTATGGTGCTGTTGCGAATTTGGCAATTTGGGCCAATGCGTGAGCCTGAGCCAATCTGTGTGCGGCCTTGAAGCATCGTGCCCGGCAAAATTTCGACATCGACTGCCAGCTCAACCTGGCTGTCGATATAAATCGAAGAGGGATCGCGCAGGGTCACACCGGCTTCCATCCAATGGTCATTGATTCGCCTGTGCAAAATACATTCCATTTCTGCCAATTCTTTGCGGCTGTTGACACCCAATACTTCGAGGGGGTTTTCAGCGGTAACTGTGCCGATGCGCAGGCGATCTTGCACCAGCATTTCGATCACATCGGTTAAATAGTATTCACCTTTGGCATTGGCATTGCTAAGTTTGGGCAGGTATTGCTGCAGCACAGGCCAAGAAAAAACATAGACGCCGGTATTGATTTCCTGGATTTGCAGTTCTTTGGGATTGGCGTCTTTGTGTTCAACAATTTTGACAAATTGCTGGTGGTGCCGGACTATTCGGCCATAGCCAGTGGGGTCGACCACTTTGGTGGTCAGCAAGGTGGCTGCATAATCCAGTTCCTCGTGGGTTTCGCGCAATAATTGCAGGGTTTCGCTGCGCAGCAGGGGCACATCGCCATTGACGATCATCAGGCTGCCTTTGAAGTGTTCAAGCACGGGCATGAGCTGCATAATGGCATGGCCGGTGCCCAATTGCTCTTTTTGTTCGACCCAGCCCAGGCGGGCCCGCAATTCGGTGCTGCCATTGGTTTCGACAAAATTTTGAACCTGTTCAGCGCAGTGACCCACGATGACATGAATTTTTTCGGGTTCCAGGCCAAATGAAGCATGTAAAACATGGCCAATCATACTGCGCCCAGCCAGGGTGTGTAAGACTTTGGGGGTGGTTTCGGACTTCATACGGGTGCCTTTGCCTGCGGCCATGATCGCTATTGCAAAGGGAGGGGAAGATAAATTGCTCATTGTGTTTTTCCTGTTGGGGTTTCAACTGTTTTTCAGGTTAACATATCCACTGCTCTTTGCCTGTGAGAAAGGCCGTTAGTCCTTGAGCGAATCGCGGATGTGCTTGGGCAAACTGGCTTTGATCAGGGCATAAGAATGGCTGATTTGTTTGTAAACTTCGGTCTCGGGAAGATCTGAATGGAGGGTGACTGTGTTCCAGTGGCGTTTATTCATGTGCCAACCCGGCTGAACCGCTGCATAATTTTCGCGCAGCAATTGTGCCAGGTTGGGTTCACATTTGAGGTTGATTCGCAAAGGGGCTTGAGCAGGGTTACACAGGGCAAACATTTTACCCGCCAATTTAAACACGGTTACCTCCGGACCAAAGGGCCAGGTTTCTTCTGCACCGTTTAAGCTTAGGCAATACGTGCGGAGATGTGTATAGTCCATGGTCGATTTCTCCTCAAAAATGTGTTTCAGTATACCCCCTTTTTGCACGCTTTCTGGAAATCCAGCAAATACAGAAGCTATAATAAGAGGGTGGATAAGCAAAACAACCGAAAAAAGCGACGTGCCAGGGGAGAAGGGGTCACATCTTACCGTGTGACCAGTTCTCTGACCCTGACTGATGAGGCTTTGGATCGTCAGCAAGAGGTCAAGCAGCGCCAAACCCTACAAAACCAAAACCCTTATTACCAGCAAGATGCCTCGGGTTATGTTGCACCTGAGGGGATGTATGATCAAAACCAAGCTTATTCCGATCACTCCCAGACATACCATGACCCCCATCAGCCCAATCAGCAATATGCAGCAGATCCGAGCCAGGGTTATTACGACCCCAATTACGACCCCAACCAGCAGCAGGCAGACCCCAATCAGGGTTATTACGACCTCAATTACGACCCCAACCAGCAGCAGGCAGACCCGAACCAGGGTTATTACGACCCCAATTATGACCCCAATCAGCAGTATGCAGACCCGAACCAGGGCTATTACGACCCCAATTATGACCCCAACCAACAGTATGCAGACCCGAACCAGGGTTATTACGACCCCAATTATGACCCCAATCAGCAATATGTAGACCCCAATCAGGGTTATTACGACCCCAATGATGACCCCAATCAGCAGTACTCAGACCCCAATCAGGGCTATTACGACCCCAATTATGACCCCAATCAGCAATATGCAGACCCGAACCAGGGTTATTACGACCCCAATTATGACCCCAATCAGCAGTATGCAGACCCCAATCAGGGTTATTACGACCCCAATTATGACCCCAATCAGCAATATGCAGACCCGAACCAGGGTTATTACGACCCCAATTATGGCTCTAACCAACCCTATGGCGATCCTCAATCCGAGTACAATCCCTATGGGGCTCCTCCCCCAACCACACGGCCCAAGCGCAAACCCAAAACGGCAGAAGATTATTACCGCCAAATGTTGGGCGAGGGTCAGCTTTTTGCCACGGATTCAGATGAATCTCCGTATGAAGAGTCAGGCCAGACTTTTCGCCCTGTTCACCCAGGCTCTAATACCCCTGAGCACCTCATCCCCCGCAATTCGCTCTTGGATTTGCTGGGGCCGATCGCCAAATACATTCGCTTAATTCTGGCCAAATACAAATTTCTGTCGCAAAAGCTGACGTATTACACAGATATGGTGATTGAAATTCAGGAGCACGTTCAAAAAGAACTCAAAGAGGCTTTTGGTCAGGCCTTTAAAGGCCTGCTTGATCAATTGCGCCAAAAAAGCCCGGTCAGTTTGCCCTATCAACAGGGGCAACAGCCTTTGCCTCCGGGAAGCGCTCCCCATCCTGGTCAGCCTCCCCCGCCGCCTCAAAATTACACCCCCGTCAGTTTTGTCGACTTACACGAATTAAACGTGGATTTTACGGATAATTACGACCAACCCCTCTTTGACTTTTCGCGTTATGCCAATAGCCGCTACACGGTCAGCAAAATGATTGTGGATCCCCAGGCGATGGAAATGGCCTTGTATGCCATTCGTGAGTGTGCGCCCCGCGCCAGCGCGATTCCCCCGGCCACCGAAGGCCCTTATGCCAATTTGCCACTGTCTGAGGTGATGATGGTGATTGGTGAAACGGATTTGCAGGCCTTTTTGCGCTATGTCAAAGCCTACCCAGGCAATTATGTGGCCCGCTCGCTCAAGATTTCGGAGACCTTTGCCACTTGGGTGGTGTACGGCGCTCCACAGCCTTAATTCGCCACTTTTTTAGTGTGTGTTTTTCTCAATGGGTAGATAAGACCAGACGACTGCGCACCCAGGCTTTGAGTTCGGTGAAATTGTCCATTTTCAAAAATTGCTGGCGATCTTCTTGTTTTCTGAAGACTTGGCCAATTTCGGTAAAGAGTTGTAATTGCAAAACTTTGTCTTCCTCTGGGGTGAGCACAAGCAGGATCAGGTGGGCTTTTTGACCATCTGGGGCATTAAAATTTAGACCTGTTTGAGACAAACCCACCGCGATCAGAGGAGCAGGCAAACCTTTGACCCCCGCGTGGGGGACAGCGATATCGTAGCCCAGGCCAGTCGACAGAACAGATTCTTCGTCCAAGACCGCTGATTGCAGCGGAGCCACGGGCAAACCACTGATCTGGCCCAAACGCTGGCAGAGCTGGGTAATGGCGCTCTCGTGGTTCTCACTTTCAAGCCGGTAAACAATGGCACGGGAATCCAAATAATCTGCCAAGGTCAATTTGCGTTGCTGTTGCAGTATCCAGCGAATCATCCCCCCTGAGAGCATGGAGGTCAACAAGGCCATAATCACCAGAGCCACAAACATATTTTCTTTGATCAGACCCGATTCCAGGGCCAGCAGCCCGAGAATGATTTCCATTGCACCTCGGGCATTCAGGCCAAAGCCAACAGCCAAAGATTCGCGCAATTGCATACCACTCCACCACGCGGCCAGGCTACAACCGACAATTTTTCCCAGACAGGCGATAACAACCACCACCAAGGTTAATTTCCAATCAAAATGAGCGACAAAATTAACTTTGAGACCAATACTGACAAAAAACAGTGGGGCCAGAATACACGAGATAAAATGTTCCAGGGTTTGGCGGTTGCGTTCAAGCAAGTGGGCTGAATTGCCCAAGGCAACACCCACCAAAAACGAGCCAAAAATCGGGTGAATTCCGAGGGCTTCGGTGGCTGCTGCGCCGAGCAGGGCCCCGCAGATTGCCAGACTTAAAATGGGGCCGGGGCCTTCGGTATGGGCCGAAAGCCAGAGCAGACTCTTGTTAAAGACCCAACGTCCGGCCGTGAGCATCAGAGCCACAAAGAGCAAGATCATCACAATGGTCATGAGACCGGGTGAGGCGGCATGGTGCCCATCACGTTGCATTTGTCCCATCAAAAGGGCAAAGATAATCCAGCCCATCAGATCATTCATAATGGCTGCAGCCATGATCACAACGCCCAAATCGGAGCGCAGCAGGGCCAGATCCATCAGGGTTTTGGCGATCACGGGCAAGGCCGAAATCGACAGGGCAGTGGCAAAAAAGATGCTGAAGAGCTGTAAATTGGGGGTGCCTGCTGAAAAGAGACTGGGAAAGAGCCAAACACTGCCCCAGCCCAAAACAAAGGGAAAGACCATGCCACCAGTACCGACAATCAAGGCCCGTTTGCCCTGTTTCCAAACCGTATTGAGATCTACTTCCATGCCCGCCACACAGAGAAAGAGAATAATGCTCAAGCTGGTGATGACACTTAAAGCCAATCCCAGTGGACCTTGGCGCGGGAAGAAAAAGGCGAAGGCCTCAGGCCAAACTACGCCCAACAGCGTGGGCCCCAAGACAATCCCTGCCAGAATTTCGCCCAAGACAGCGGGTTGCTGTAAGCGCTGGCTCAAGAGTGCAAAAAAACGGCCCAAACCCAGCATCAGTGCCAAAGCCAAACAGAGTCGCAAAGTGTCGTGGGCGGAAAGATGGGGCATGCGCAAGTCGCCTTAAAGTTTGCCGGTAATATACCCGAGCAGAATGGGACCAAAAATAATTAAGAAAATATTTGGAAAAATCAGCAGCAGCATGGGAAACAGCAGTTTGATAGGTGCTTTTTGGGCCAATTCTTGGGCTTTTTGCCAGCGTGCATCGCGGGCGATCTCACTTTGGATTTTGAGGGTCTGGCTGAGGTTACCACCAATTTGTTCGGCTTGGACAACGGCCACCACAAAAGAGGTGATCTCTTTCATATCAACCCGTTTGGCCAGATCTTTGAGGGCCTGAACGCGGGGTTTTCCGACCCGGATTTCTTGCAAGGTCTTGCTCAACTCGTCACGCAGCGGGCTCGGTTGGCCTTTTTTGATCATCAGTGTCAAAGCCGCATCAATGCCCATGCCCGCTTCCAGGCAGATCGTCATGAGGTCCACAAAGTCGGGAAAGGCGCGAAACATCGCTCTGCGGCGGTTTTCAACCAGGGTATTGAGACGCACGATCGGAAAATAATAACCGATTGCCAGCAAAGCAGGCACGGCATATAAGACTGTATTGAGGGGGTATTTAAACAAAAACAAATTGAGGGCCAAAAAGGCCAAAGGCAACCCGGCCATATAGATCAATTGATTGACGGCATAAATTTCAACGCTGGTGGTATACAGGCCTGCCAAATCGAGCTTGCGCCGAATCAATTTGTAGAGATTGGAGGGGAGCAAACGCGCCGCAATCGGGGCCAATTGGCTGTGGCTCTCAGAAGCCCATTGCTGGCCCATGGCACGGGCTTTCTCCAGGCCTTCTTTGCTGGGCTCTGTTTCGAGATTCTTTTTTACTTTGAGGTATTGCAAGCGGGCTGAAGCCTCTTCTTTGGACTGGGGTTTGGCAAAAGCCAGAACCACCAGTGTTACAGCCAGAAAAAAGAGCAGATAAATTAACCAAGTCATATATCAATCTCCACAATTTTCTGTACGACCACAATCCCGCCGATAATGGTGGCTGCGCTGGCAAAGAGCATACCCCAGCCAATCGGGTGGGAAACCATCAGGCTCATGCGGCCGGGATTGAGGAAATAGAGAATCACACCCATGAAAACGGGCAAGCCTGCCAGCACCATTGCACCCAGACGCCCCTGTGCCGTCAGAGCACTGATCTGGCCCTGAATCCGCTGGCGTTGCCTGACTGTATTGGCCAAGGTATTAAGTACATGGGCCAGATCGCCGCCGGTCTGACGCTGGATAATAATGGCCGTCACAAAAATATCCAAATCGGTATTATTCATGCGCGCGGCCCAGTCTTCTAAGACCGTATCAAGGGGAGCGCCCACACGGGTGGCTTGCAGCACCTGATAGAGTTCGTAGGCCATGGGGTCGTCCATTTCGCGCACCACCACTTCCAGGGCCTGCACCAAACTCAGACCAGAGCGCACGGTATTGCCAATCAGGGCTGCAGCATCTGCAAATTGCTCCTGAAATTTGCGCTTGCGGCGCACATGTTGGTCTTTGAGCCAGCGCCGACAGCCCCAGAAACCCAGATAGGCAAAGAGCAGCCCCATGGCGATCTTGGTCAAGGCATCTGGGCCAGTCACGACCCCAATGGCAAACAGCGCCAGAGACAGTCCACTCTGAAAAAAGATGAACTGGCTCGGGCTGAGTGGCAATTGCAGCTGATCAAACTCCAGCTTGAGTGCTTGGGCATAGCGCCCAGTCAGTGCATTCAGTGTTTTTTCGGTATTTCCCGAAAAAAGCAGCATGAGCATCAAGACGCTGATAAAAATGGCAGCGCCAATGCCCAGCGGCAGGAGTTGCAGCAGCAGGTCTTCCACAGGTGTTTAGGTCTGACTGGAGTGAGAGATCATCTGTTGAACGTCTTCACGGTATTTGTTCAGTTGGGTCTGACAATACTCCTGAGACGGACCATTGCTGTAGATATGCACCTTGGGATAACTCGGATCGGGCAGAATCAATGTCCAACCTTCGGCGTCAAAGAGCTTGACGCCATCTAAGGTGGAGATATTCTCCTGACCATATTTTTCGAGCATCAGGCGCATCAAGGTGCCTTTGACCGTGGTCGGGCAGGTCAGTTGATCACTGAGAATATGCAGCGGGGGCAAATCTTGAATGACGGCTGAGAGCTTTTTATTGTCCAGCGCCAAAAGTGTCGCCAGTGTCGCCCCTGCCATCATGCCATCAAAACCGCCGTGAAAGGCGGGAAAGATCAATTGGCCACCAAAGCCTGCCAAAATCACATCGGGTTCTTGAGCTGCTTCCATCAGTGAGCGGGTGGTCGCTTTGGAGCGAATCACCTGGCCCTCAAATTGAGCCGCCACCTCTTCAATCAGGCTGGGTGCCATGACAGGAACTGCCACTTTTTTGCCCGGAAAGGTGTGTAACATCAATTTGACAAAGGCCGCCATCAGCAGGTTGTGATCAATGGTTTCCCCTTTTTCGTCGACCACAGTCATGCGCTCGCCATTGGCATCCATGCGCACACCAAAATCGGCATTCAGAGCGCGGACGACGTTGGAGGTTTGCAGGGTCAGCTCTTCGTAATTGCGTAGCGCTCCCTCTGCGACGTGGGCATTAAGTACCACTGTATCCATGCCCATGCGCCCCAAGAGGGTGGGCAGAATCACGTGGCTGGCTTGGAACATATAGTCCAACACCACTTTCATTGGGCGGCTGGGTTTAAAGCGACTGAGGGTTTTGACAAAACCCTCTTGGTATTTTTCAATAATCCGAGAGGGGTATTGAATTTCGCCCAATTCGACCACGCGGGCCCGGCGAAAATCTTCTTTTTGGTAAGTGGCCTCGATTTTTTTCTCGCTTTGGGGGGAGATATTGAGACCTTTTGAATCCAAAAATTCAATGCTGATTTTCTCGCGGCTGGTGTCTGCTGCCAAACGCACATGCACCCCCCCAGCAACGTCCAATGAGGGGATCTGAATACGCGCCACAGGCAGGGCACAGGCTTCCAGGTTTTGGATATGCACGCCAACTGAGAGTACACCCGAGGCAAAGGCGCGGCTGAACAGGCGCGAGGCAGCAGATTGATCGCGGCTGAGTGAAATACTTTTGCCCATGCCAATGGTGGCACCATAAGCCGCCCCCATTTTGACGGCCAATTCGGGGGTGATATCTGTATTTACGGTGCCAGAAATGCCCAATTCACCAAAAATACTCTGGAGTTGACCGCTCCCCCAAATAATACTTTCGGTGGCGATGGAGTTGGGTTCGAGGTGTTTATTGGGCCAGATACGCACTTCGGGTTTGACCAGTGTTTTTTCACCGAGGGAGCAATCGTCGCCGACCACGGCCCCTTCCAGGATCTGGGCCTCTTTGTGTACGATCACATTTTTGCCCAGGGTGCAACCGCGCAGCGAGGCGCCGCGATCAATATGCACCCCATTCCAGACAATCGGACGTTTGAGCGTGGCATTTTGGCCGACCACGACATTGTCACCCAGTACGGTATTGGCGCTGATACGCACATTTTTGCCAATATAGGTGTTGTGGCCAATTACGGCGGGGCCTTCGAGGCTCACAGAGCTTTCCATTTCGACCCCTTCGCCAATCCAAACGCCATTTTCTTTCTGCTGGTAGGGCATCTCAACCTGAACCTTGCCCGCCAGCACGTCATAATGTGCCTGGCGGTAGGTGGTCAAATTGCCAATATCACACCAATAGCCTTCGGCCACATAGCCGTACATTGGCAGTCCTTTTTCTAAAATCAAGGGAAAGAGATCTTTGGAAAAGTCTTTTTCTTCGTTGGCAGGTAAAAGATCCAGCAATTCGGGTTCGAGTACGTAGATCCCGGTATTGATCGTGTCGCTAAACACCTCACTGCTGGTGGGTTTTTCCAAAAAGCGCTGAATGCGGCCTTCTTCATCGGTGATGACAACACCATAGTCGAGGGGGTTTTCAACACGCGTCAAAACAATCGTGGCTTTGGAGCCTTTTTCTTTGTGGAATTTGAGGGCTTGGCTCAGATCAAAATCGGTCAGGGAATCCCCGCTGATCACCAAAAAAGTCTCGTCGAGGTGTTGTTCAATATTTTTAACGCAACCAGCGGTGCCCAGGGGGCGCTCCTCTTCGAGGGCGTAATTGACACGCACACCGAGCTCTTCTCCGTTGAGTAAATAATTTTGAATCAGGTGGGGCAAATAGTAGAGGGTGACATAGATATCGTCATAACTGTGTTTTTTAAGCAGGTCGATAATATGTTCGATAATCGGTTTATTGACAATCGGCACCATCGGTTTGGGCAGATCGCAGGTCAGTGGTCTGAGTCGGGTGCCGGAGCCTCCGGCCATGAGTACGGCTTTCATTGAGTACGTTGTTCCCTTTCTCTAAGAAGATCCCAGAAAGCAACTCTATGGTATCATTCTTAACCGTCATGAGTCACTTAATCCTGCAAACAAGTCTTCAACCCACCCAAATCCACAGCCGTTTTTCGGGCTTAGAAAGTGCCTGTCCGGTCTTTGTGAAAAGTTGGCTGGCCTCAGATCAACAGGAGCTGCTTTTGGAGATCGCCTTGCCAGGGCAAAGCCAAAGGGAATATCTGGCTTTGCGGCCTTTATCAGGTGGGCAAATGATCTTACACCTGCTGAGAGAAGGCGAAGCACTGGATTATAAACAATTACAGCCTTCATTGCAGGGACTTTTGAATTGGTTAAAAGAAAATGATGCCCAGCTCAAATTGCTGCGCCACACCTTTGGTCAAAATGTTGCTCTATCCCCATCATCTCTTTCTTGATCCCACTTTTCTCGCCCAGGGTTGGCAGGCATGGCTGCCCGGAGACGGGCCGCTTAATCTGGAAATTGGCTGTGGCTATGGTCATTTCCTTGGTTATATGGCAAAGCGCTTTCCTGAACAGCGCTTTCTGGGGCTTGATATTATCAATAAAATACTTTTGCAGGTCGACCGCCGTTTGCAGCGAGAAGGTTTGAACAATGCCCGGGTCTGTAAATTGGATGCCGTGGTGGCACTGCGCGAATTGTTTCCGACCGGTTCCTTGGCCAATATCTATATTCTTTTTCCCGATCCCTGGTTCAAAGAGCGACGCTTAAAGCGGCGGATTTTACGCCCCGAAACCCTGCCTGAACTCCTGCGTGTTTTGCAGCCCGGTGGGTGTCTGCATTTTGTCTCCGACGATGCTGATTATGCCTCAGATGCTTTGCAATTATTGTCTTCGTGTGACCGTTTAAAGGCCCTGCCTTTTCCTGATTTGGAAACCCGCACCAAATATGAGCGCAAGTGGTTGGAACAAGAGAAAACCATCCATCGCTATTGTTACCAGCTGATGACTGGCCCAGAACCCTCCCCCTGGCCAGGTTATGCCTCTCATGCTTCGGTTGCTTTAAAAGATTGGCAGCCAGAAAGGGCTTTGCAATTTTGGCGTGATTTTCAACCGCTAAAAGCACAGGGACCCAGCCAAGTATTGAAGTTCTTGGCCTGTTATCGCTCAGGAGAGCACCTGTTACTCAAAGCATTATTGGTGGATACAGGGTCTTTGGCTTTGGCCTTTTGGGTTGAAATTGACCCAAAAGGCCAACTCTCATTGGCCCCCAGTTCTTGTTTGCCCCGTTTGCAAAACCGGTCTCAATTGTTGAATGATTTGGTGGATTTGATTCAACGCAACCAGGGCTGAGATGGCTGAAAACCTTGGACTTTTTCAAGGGTGCCATCGGGCCAGATCAATTCCAGATCCGGCTGTTCCAGGGCTTTGAGTAGGGGGCCAAGGCAGTCTTTGTGGACCCAGCGCTGATCGGCCAAGCGGCAAGCGTTGGCTTCAAAGAGTCCAAAACAATAACAACAGCGCGTTTGATCTGGGGGTAACAGACCGAAACGCGCTGGCGAAAGTGGGCCGGACACTAAGATGCGCTGTTGGCTTTTAAGCTGGTGTCGAGGCTATTGAGGGTTTGCTGCATAAAAACAGGTAACATGCTGCGTGACATGGGCTGCAACAAATAGGCAATATCTTTGTTTAAGAGCATTTGCTCATAGAGTTGGCGTGCTTTGGCATTGTCTTCGACTTCCAGTGCCCAGCGAATTTTCTTGAGGCTCTCAGCAAAAGGCTGACGCACCTTGAGAAACCGGCGCATGGTTTCGTCTTGCAGACGATCGTGGCTCTCTAAATAAAGAGTCAAATAAGCTTGGCTCTTGAGATTGAGCCGATGTGCTTCTTGGGCCAAAGGCAGTGCTTTGCCAAATTCATAATTGCGGATGGCT
>JBFWRL010000069.1:0-26180 GCA_050248915.1 Candidatus Sericytochromatia bacterium | reverse complement strand
TCTCAAAAGTGGGGAATATGCCTACAGTATTCACGCCCAACAATTGTTTAAACCCGCTCACTATGCCAGCGAGGCCTCAGCCCGCAACAATGGCACCGTCGCACTTTTGGGTCGTTTTGACTATGTTTCGTTTGACTATTATTACCGTTTTAACAAATTGGAACAGATCATGAACGCCCATGAAACCTGGCGGATGCCCATTTATCCCGAAGGCCTCTACAATGTGTTGATGGATTACCATCGCCGTTTTAACAAACCCATTGTGATAGCCGAAAATGGCATTGGGCTGTTTCAAAACAAGCCCCGTGCCGATGGTTGGAAACGCGCGGATCATATCGTCCACCATGTCTATCATATGCAACGCGCCATGCAAGACGGGGCCAAGGTCATTGGCTATTATCATTGGTCGATCACCGACAATTATGAATGGGGCGATTACGACTCGACCTTTGGGCTCTACCGTGTTGATGCACTGGGAGATCCGAGCTTAACCCGCATCCCAACAGATGGGGTCGAGGCCTATCGGGCAGTGATTGCAGCCAAAGGGGCCACCCCGCTGCTTCAGCAAAAATACCCAGGTCCATCCCAGCGTTGATCGGAAATGGGCGCGCGATAAAATTCGGCGCGACAGATTTTATCCGACAGATTTTATAGCAATACATAGCACCACAGAAAGAGAATCATTTATGGGTTTTGTTCAAGAATTTAAAGAGTTTGCCATGAAAGGCAATGTGGTAGATCTCGCCGTGGGCGTGATCATTGGAGGTGCCTTTGGCAAAATCACCAATTCAGTGGTGGCGGATATCTTCATGCCCCCGCTGGGATTGCTGACCGGCGGTGTCAATTTTACAGATATCAAAATCCCACTCAAGGCCGCCGTCACCGATGCCGCAGGCAAAATCACCGCTCAGGCCGTCACAATCAATATTGGCACCTTTTTACAGACCGTGTTTGACTTCAGCCTGATGGCCTTTGCGGTCTTTATGATGATCAAAATGTTGAATGCCCTCAAGAAAAAAGAAGAGGCCAAACCAGCCGCTCCAGCCCCCCCGCCCGAGCCCAGCAAAGAAGAAATTTTGCTGACAGAAATTCGGGATGCACTGCGCGCCAGCTTAAAATAAGCGCTGCTGGCTTTCTGCTTTTTGATCAACATCAATCAATTGGGAGCAGGGACACCCCCCGTTGCAAAAGCCCAGGCCTCAAGATAGTAAAAGCCCCGTCTTGAGCAAAAGACCCGGCAATCGCAGAGGAGCGTTCAATGTCCCCCATTTCTGGCTATTCTGAGATTTTGGTCAATCGAAACAGCTCTGTTTCAGATGCTGCCAAAGGTCTGCGCTCTGGCAGCATTGTGAGAGCAGGGCAAAGCTGGAGTCCGGCCGAAACACAAAATGTCCCTCAGCCCCTTCGCCCCGAATCCGAAGCACTCCCTGAACTGGCCCTTCCCCCCGAAGACGCGGAACTGGCATTTGATTCAGATTTACAGGGGCAATGGCAGGGGAACGGGCGTGAACAAGCAGATTTTCAACCTTCTCAACTCTCATTTGGGCTGCGCGAAAAAAATCAGCGTTTTGAATTCAGCCAAAGCTTAAAACAGGATTTAAAACAGGGGCCAACGCCACAACCAGGAGAGTGGTCAAACAAATTTTATACTGCGGGTTCTCTCAGTTTGGCATCGACAGCCCAAATCAAAGATGAACTTGGCAAAGAATGGCTGGCTTTGGAACAAAGCTTCAGTGCGTCGGACAGTGGAGAGCAAGCGCGCTCCGGTCTGGCCCGTTACCAAGCCACACAGGCCCTTCAGATTTCGGGGGATTGGTCCAGCGCTCAAGCCAACCAAAGCCGCAGCTTGGGAGTCGCGTATCAGCCAGCAACCGAGGGAGCACCCCATCCGCTGTCATTCTCACTGCGAACCACACAGACCGAAACGGCTGAGCAAAAAAAAGTGGCCCAAAACCTGTATTTACAATACGACCAAAGCCATTTTTCTTATGCCCACGAGCGCAGCAAACCCACTCAAACCATGGCAGGGTCAACATCCCCACAAACCATGCAAGAAATTGGAATGGGTAGCACTTTTCAAGGGCTCTCATTGGGGCTCAATCAACGGGAGACCATCGCTGAATTTTTCAATCTGAAGACCCAGACAGCCTCTCTCAATTGGCAGCTCAACGAAAGCAGCCAAGTCGAACTCAATCACAGTCGCGAAGTGCTCAGTACAGATGACCAACCGACCTCGGCCAGTGAGTCGAATCAGCTCACACTCAGGCACAATTTTGACCCGGAAACCAGTAGTGAATTGAGCTATCTGAACAGGCACCAACAATCGGAACTCTTTTCAGGAAAATGGAGCGATAGCCAATGGGAAGGTGGCTTCGAGCGCGAGCGCAATTATATAGACCCAAGCTTGAGCCAAACCCGTTACCAGCTCAGTTATGCCTCTCAAAGCGTGTACGAAAAGCCCCTGGCATTGGAATGCCAAGTTTCACGCTTGGAAAAGACCCATGGAAACGAATGGAATGGCAACCTACGCATCTATGGCACAGATCTCAATGAATCTGCTTTTGAGGCCGTCTTGAGTGTGGGTTCAGAAACGCCTCCTGCACTGAGGGTTCATTACCACCAGGACTTTTAACCCGCAAAGGAGATGATCTGGCTGATACCTTTTCCGGCAGCGCGGCGGTTGTCCATGGCGGTTTGTAATTCAGCGGCAGTGCGCACCTGATTGGGACCACGGGCCGGATCATCCACCACAAAGGTGCCATCGGGATTGACCCCTTTGATCACCGTATAGTGGCCAGCGGTGCCACCAAAACCACCCGTCAACAAGACCACTTTTTCACCCCGGTCGAGTTTTTCTTTGATCCGGGCCAGGGCCTGTTGGCTGTTTGCGGGCAGCGATTCGGTGGTTGAGGTAACTGTGCGGCCCTGGGCTTCAGCTTGTTTTTTGACGGCGGCAGCCAATTGTTCGGTGCCAATGGCAAAGGCACCGCCTTCGTTGCCACTGGTCGAAACACGTCCGCCCACCATTTGGCGAATGTCGTGCATCGAAGGGGCGGGCAAACCCAATTGTTTCATGATCATCGAAGCGGAGGCAGGCCCACAATTGGCCTGAGACTCACGCAGATGGGTGGCCCCCAAACCGCGTTCAGACCACTGAGAGGTAAAGGTTCCCGTATCGCCTGGGGCGGTCGGGGGGTTGGCGACGCCTGTGGCCCCGCCAGGCCCTGTGGCTCCGGGGGTACCGGGCATTTGAAAATCGCCGGTTGGCGCAAAACAGGCTCCGGGACGGCCCTGTACATCGACCTGGCAATCCGATTCTTGGGCCTGCTCAGAGGAAGGCACCCAAGAAAAGAGGTTTTTGAAAAAGTCGCCAATGGCACCAAAGAAGGATTTGTCTTCAACCGGGTTGGCAGCATCTTTAAACTGACTGAAGAGTTCATTGACGAGCTGAGAGTCTTTGAGGCCACCGGCCATTTTTTCCAGCTCGGCCATTTCACTTTTTTCAAGTGTGCCATTGTTAAAAAAGCCCACATTGGTAAAGTCTTTCATTTTATCTGCCAGCTTGAGAAAAGCGGCCTTCTCAGATTCAGGCACGTCGAGGCCTTTGACCAATTGTTTCAGATCTTTGAGTTCGTCTCGGGAGATTTTGCCGTCTGCGGTAATCTGCTGAAGTTGATTGACAAACGTGGGATTAAGCGGTTGAGAAGGGCCGACCTGCATGGGCAAAACTCCTTAAAAAGTTGAACTCTTTTCTTTATACCCCGTCCAAGCGAAATAATACGCTGAGACTGGTTAAAAAGGTTTAAGCTTTGTTTATTTTTTCTAAATCTATTAGAACTTGCGCTGTGCGGCTGCGTTTGTAAATGTCTATTTCTTTGAGGGCTTTGACCTCTCCCGCTTTGGCCCGCGTGACCATTTTTTTCTGATTGAGCGGCGAGAGATCCAATTGAATGGCTGGCACAGGGGGAGGCTCAGCAGGGGGCCTGGCGCTTTTTTTGCGGGCATGAAAATCGGCAAAGATGATCTGAATGTCTTCCCAGGAAGGAGAATGACTCCAGAGGGCTTCTTCATCCAAAAGCAGTTGCAAGGGAAAGACGGCCAGTTTGGCGAGGGCTTCGTGTTCTTCTAGGAGCAAAGTCACTTTTTTTAAAGCCAAAATATCTTCAGACAAGCGTGTCAGCTGTCCCCAGGCATCCAAAGCCTGTCTTTCCACCCGCAGCAATTTGGCCAAAATCGTCGAAGAAGCGGTTTTGCGGTCTTTAAACAGCGACAATTGCTGGTTGATCCGGTCGATTTCCTTGGTATGCTGCGCCAACATTTGGCAGATCAGCATCCAGCGCTCAGCCAAAGTGCGAATCACAGACTTGTGATCGGTCTCATAATACTGGGCCACTTGGTGAATAAAGAGTTTGGCCAGGGTTTCTTTTTGACGCAGCACTTGCTCGGGAACAATCTGGGGGGGTGCCTCTACCAGCTTTTGGTACAACCGGTGTACCCGTTCGGCAAAGAGAAAGGTCTGGGCAATGGCGTCTTCGACATCTTCAGCAGGCAAATCTATCCCAATTTGGGTCAATAGGCGATAGACATAGGCAATATCACTCTGGGTCATAAAATTTTCGGGGGTTGAAGCAAAGAGCGCCGCAATAATAAACTCCATGATCACCTGCGGGCTATTGCTTAAACGCAGCAACGAAAGCAACTCAGGCCTCAGCCAGTCGGTATCGGGGCGCTCGCCAGATTGGGCCGCCATTTGAGCATAGACCTGTTTGATCGCATCCCGAAAAACGTCCATGTCAATTTGCAGGGCCTGTTTTTTGACTTCGGGCTTTTCTTCTTCAATGCCCTCAGCCCCAAAACGATTCAGCAAGCCAGAAAGTGCGCCAAATTTGAGGTCAAAACTCTCATCACGGGCCTCTTCAACGGTTTTGCGTTTGGGCGGGGGATTGCTACCGGGCTTCTCATAACCGACGCGAATGGTCTCTGGCTGGGAATAATCAAACTCCTCTTCCTCATCCCCCTCCCACTCGTCTTCCCAATCTTCTTCGAACGATTCTTCCTGGGCATCCCGGCTCAGCACTTCTTCCTGCTGCGGATCTTTGCCCATCAGGGTATTGAGCAAATTTTTGGTTTCCCCCAGCGGGGTGTCATCCATGAATTTTTTGGCTTTTTCGAGAAACTGATTGCGCAATTGGCTGTGTTGCGCGCGGGCCATCGGCTTTTCGGCTTTAACATGCTCTTCGTCGGATTTGGAAAAATATTCGCCGCTGCTGTCTTTTCCCGCCATTAAGGAACCCCCTGTGCCTGTTCAATTTCGCCAGAGGGAGATGCTCCGTCTGTCTCTTCTTCGGGCTCAGCCAAATAGGTCAGATAGAGATAACGCAGGATTGAGCGCAAAATAGCGGCCACAGGCACGCCAAAGAGCAGGCCAACGGCCCCAAAGAAATGCTCCCCCACCACAATCGAAAAGACAATGATCGCCGGATGTAACTCAACCGTGTGGCCCAGAATTTTGGGGTTGAGAAAATTGGCTTCGATCAGATGGATAATAATAATTACGCCAATCACGGCCAGGGCTGTCAGCCATGATTGGGTCAAGGCAATAATCACGGCAGGAACCGTGCTGATCACCGCCCCAAAGACCGGGATTAAACTAAAGATACCGGCAACAAAGCCAATGGTGATCGCAAATTTGACCTTGAGTAAGAGCAATCCCAAAGTGGTCAAGGTGCCATTGATCAAACAGATCAGCAATTGGCCGCGAATCGTGCCGCTCAAATCGCGGTCGATGGCATGCACCAAATCCAGCACCAGGGGACGATAACGCTTGGGAATCAGCTGAATCAGTTCCACTTTAATGCGGGGCAAATCAATCAGGAGAAACGCCGTCACAATAAAAATCACCAAAAAAGTGCTCAGGGCCGAAAAGAGCACTTTGATCAGGGTTTGCGCATGACTGACCATAGACTCAATCTGGCCTTTGCCCGCTTTGATCACGGTTTCTAAACCCTGAGCGAGATAGGTCTCGACATCCAGGCGCAAACCAAATTTGGTATTGTAAAATTCGGCCTGCTGCACCAAAGAAGGCAGGGTTACGGCCCTGAAATGCTCAAGCTGATGGGGCAAATCCCGGCCCATGCGCAAGACTTCTTGGTAGAGGGGCGGCAAGACAATCAGCCCCAAAATGGCCACCCCCAAAAACACAAAAACATAGACCAACATCACCGTGATACCACGGGGCAAGGTGCGGCCTAAAAATTTTTGTTTGGAAAGGTAATCCACCAAAGGGGCCAGCAAATAGACAAACAGACCACTGAAGACAAAGGGCAATAAAATCTCGTGAATCAAATACAAAAGACCCACCAGAGCGGCGGTAAAAAAGAGCAATATCCAGCGTTTGGTTTTGGGATTCATCAGTTCTCAGGCTTTGTTTGCGCAGGTTTTACCAAGTATAACATTTCGGAGCAAGATCAACCTGACTGGCGCAGGTTATCTTGCTGAAAGAGCAGGCAAGAGGAAGATCCCACTTCTTACACGGCAGGCCTGTCACGCCTGTTAAAATGGGGGTATGCAGCTCAGTGAACAACTTAAACATCTTCCCTCTCAGCCTGGCGTCTATTTGATGAAAGGGGCCGAAGGGCAATTATTGTATATTGGCAAGGCCCGTTCGCTGGCCCACCGCGTGCGCTCGTATTTTCAGACCGGCCGCCCTTTGCATGGGCCCAAGATCGAAAAAATGGTTGAATTGGTGACCCAGATCGAAACCATTTTGACAGATACCGAGGTCGAAGCCCTGGTGCTCGAAGAGCAATTGATCCGCCAACACCAGCCCCGCTACAATACCCTGCTCAAAAACAGCAAAGGTTTTCCGTATATCCGCATCACTTGGCAAGAGACCTATCCCCGTGTCGAAATGGTGCGGCAGCGCACGGCCAAAGACAAATCCCTGTATTTTGGCCCCTACCCCAGTGCCAGCGCGGTCAACAGCCTGCTCTACGCTGTGCGTGAGATTTTCCCAGTCGAAAAATGCAAAGACCCCCGCAAAGAAAAACAGGTCTGCATTTATTACCAGATCAAACGCTGTTTGGGCCATTGTCAAAAAAAGGTCAGCTCCGAAGACTACAAAGACATGCTGCAAGACATTCGCCTGTTTTTGGAGGGCAAGTCGCCGATCTTGCGCGAAAAACTCGAAGCGCGTATGCGCCAACACGCAGGTTTAATGCAATACGAGCAGGCTGCCCAATTGCGCGATACCCTCGGCGCTTTGCAGCGCTTTATTGTGCCGGCGGGCAAACAAAAAATTGTCGGCAATCCCGAATGGAACCTGGATCTGATTCACATTGCCCGCAATGCCCTGCTCTGCCATGTGGTGGTCTTTCAGGTGCGCGAGGGCCTGCTGCAAACCCCGCTGCCGCACACTTTTGCGATTCGCCAACAAGACGAAACCGCTGAGATCTTGACCCGCTTTCTCTACCAATTTTATTCCCGCGATATCGAAGTGCCGCCAGAGATCTTGCTGCCCCAAGAAATTGAGGAGAGTGAGATTTTGGCGCTGTGGCTGAAGGAAAAACGTGGGACCAAGGTCAACTTGGGTTATCCCCAGCGCGGCGATAAAAAAGCCCTGCTCGAAATGGTCGGCAAAAACGTCGAACAGGGCCTCAAAAAAGCCGAGCAAGACAGCCATTACGACCTGGCCGTAGAAGGCCTCGAAGAACTGCGCCAATTGCTGCAATTGGAACAGGCCCCAGCCGTGATCGAGGGCTTTGATATCTCCCATTTTCAGGGCCAAGAGACGGTGGCCTCGCTGGTGGCACTCGAAAATGGTATGAGTGCGCGCTCGCTCTACCGGCGTTATAAAATCCGCAGCGCCGAGGGCGTGCCCAATGACTTTGTCTCGATGGAAGAAGTGGTCACCCGCCGCTACCGCAAACTGGCCCAGGCCGGTTTGGCTTTTCCCGATCTGATTCTGATCGACGGGGGCAAAGGCCAGGTCAGCGCCGCGATGCGGGCCTTTGACAAAGCAGGGCTGACCCCACCTGCGCTGGTGGGTCTGGCCAAACGCGAAGAGCTGCTGATCTTTCCCGATCGCAGCGAGCCCGTACGCCTGCCGCGCCACTCACCTGCGCTCAAGCTTTTGATGCAATTGCGCGACGAGGCCCACCGCTTTGCCCTGACCTATCACCGCAGTTTGCGCAGCAAACGCACCCTCAGCTCTGAACTCGATGGCATCGAAGGCATTGGCCCCCACCGCCGCCGCCATTTATTGCAGGTCTTTGGTTCTGTCGATAAAATTAAAACAGCTGAGCTGCAAGAGCTGATGCTCACCGGGGGCCTGCCCCGCAAAGTCGCCCAAACCGTTTATTATCACTTCAGGAAAACACACTCCCCATGAGCCGCAAGTTTCGCAAAAATTACAAAAATATCGTTGTGTGGGGCATCATTGCCTCTTTGGTGCTGAGCATTGTCTTTAGTTTGGTTGTCTCCATGGCGACCATTTTTGTCCAGTAAAACGGCCCGATGATCGGGGCGCATTTTAACATAAATTCACAATTTCGTTAAAACTGCGTCTCGCTTTGCTTTGCGGGTTTTGAGACATGAGTTGAGCATATTGCAACGCGAAAATCGCTTTATCGCAGCGCAAAACTAAACTAAACTAAACTATATGGCCATTTTTAGACTTTTCCAAACTTGAAGCAACGACTCATTTTGGCTACAATC
Organism: Candidatus Sericytochromatia bacterium; assembly: GCA_050248915.1. Lineage (GTDB taxonomy): Bacteria > Cyanobacteriota > Sericytochromatia > UBA7694 > UBA7694. The sequence continues at coordinate 17,465 of JBFWRL010000069.1, read as the reverse complement.
AGAAAAAATCTGAGTTGTTGAAGGGATTTTGTCTTTTATGCAGAGTTTTGCCAAGGGTCTTTGTCTGCGCGCCTGTTTAACGTGGTTGGTGCTGGTGGTGCTGGTTGTTTCGTGTACCTCGCCGCCCATCCCCACGCCCCCGCTTTCGGGTGTCCCACAGGGCCAGCCTGTTTTCTTGGAAAAATCGTCTGCCTCCCTTTCTCTGCTTGAAGCACCTCAAGCCTTACAAACCCTCTCAAGGCAGTCAAAGCCAGTCACATTGCACTCCCAGCAAGGGGCACAGCCCTTCAAAAGCAACACCACCTCTGCTGATTTCAAAATTCAGCTCTTTGTCAATGCCGATGGCGTCTTGGCTGCGCCCCAAATTTCAGGTTCTGAATTGTATTTTGATGCCTATTTTGGGGTCTATGCCTGGGCCTTTACCGCCTATTTTCCGGAGGGGGTTCAATCCTCCTGGACAACCCAATTGACCCGTGCAGCAAGTAATCCCTGTGGCAGCAGCTTTTTTCCCTCTTCAAGCAGTCTCACACCGCCAGATGATGGCAATCCTGATACCCTCTTCCATGACGTGACTTGGCTACAAGCCCCCGACTTGAACACCATCAAAAATGGGGCTTATATCTTCACACTGACCGATAATGGTGGCCACAGTTATACCTACAATGTAAATGTCACAGGGGGGCAGCCCAATGCCTGCCCAACGGCAAGTCCGACACCTGTGCCGACACCCACCCCCACGCCGACACCTGTGCCCTGCAAAGGCAATCCCAAGAATTGTGCTACTCCCACTCCTACGCCCTCCCCTAGTCCAACGCCTTCGAGCAGTGCCAGTCCCTCGGCCAGTCCTTCGCCTTCAGCGAGTCCAAGTTCGTCAGCAAGCCCATCACCCTCACCAAGCCCCAGTGCAACACCAACGGCTTTACCAGAAGAGGAAAGTTGTGAAGAAGAAAATTCTGAAGGATTTCGAATTTTAGGTGAGAACACTGGTGGATCTCGTCTAAATTTTCAGAGTATCTTAACAAGCTCCTCTTCAAATATTCCAGTTAATGGTCGACTAATCAATGGAGTTGTAAACGGAAGACAATTTTTAGAACAACTCCCACGTTATAGCTCTTTAGAATTAGACGTTATACGTGGAGAATTAAATATGCATTTAAGAGCTGTTAGAAGCGGAACAAAACCACAAGCAGGAAAAAACTACACAATCTCAGATGTGCAATTTGCGGAAGCTTTATTACAGGCCGTAATTCAACAAATACCAGAAACCCTACAATTATGTAATACTGATTCTTTTGGGCAATTACTTTCTTACTACGGCAATATGAACTTGGGCAACATAGTCCAGACCAATCAAAAGTCTGACACTCATGACAGAGAATTGGCGTCCAGATTGCAACAATTGGAAGGCGGTGTATCAGTTAATACAAATATAACTTTTGAAGGCTTTGGGAATGGAAACCCAAAAGAAATAGATGCTATTTCAGACCATTGGTTAGGAGAGGCAATGGCGGCAGTGCCTTCTACCGGAGAGTTTGCAAAAGAAAAGAGAGAGCAAACCATTCGAGATATGGTCATTGCCAAAAGAACGGGACGTCAGGTCTATTTTTATTTTGCTCATTCAGCAAACTCAGAAGCAAGTGCTAAAATTGTGGAGCAATTAACCCGTTACGCTGAACGGATCGGCGTTACCGGTATCGTCGAAATTGCAGGAAACAAACAACCCTTGAACTATGTGTAAATCACATCGGGATATTTGAATTATGACTTATTTCTGCTCCGGTTTTTTTGTTTTTCAAACATATATACCCGTTCTCCGCAGCTTGGATTTGGGTGCGCATTTAGATAGAATGTGTCGTCAATATGCTGACTTCAATTTAGAGAGAATGTCTATCGACCAAGAAGACACCATCATGTACAGCATCTTTGCATTATTAGATAAAAAAGGGGAATTTGAAGAAGATCTTCAAAGAATATCCGTACTCAGTCTGGAAGCTGGCTCTAATCCTTTTGGCGTCTTTTACTGCCGTGATACCGATCAATCTGAAAATTGGATGTATACATTAACTTTTTCTCCTGGTTTGGTCAAAAGCTTCTACAGTGGAGACCCCTTTTTGTCACCCCTGTCTGAAAAATTGGGGCCACATCCCCTCATTTAATGGAGTACCTATGTATTTTTGCTGTGGTTTTTTTATCTTCGACAACCGGGAAATGTTACGAAACAAAAATAATGCGGTCATCGATAGAGTTTGCGGCTATTTGCGGGACCATTTTGATGGTTTTAATTATCGAAAACAAGAAATCAAACATTTGCTACAACTTTCCATTTTTGCACACTTATCTGAACAAGGTGATTTCGAAGAGCACATTTTCAATGTCTATTATGATTCGATCGAGCACAACCCTCAATTATTTGGTTTGATACATTGTATCGATCCCAAGCAAAGTCATGATTTCAGCTATGTCTGGAGCTTTACGCCTGGTATGGGAGTGATTAAATCAGGAGATCCTTTTATAGGGCCTATTTCGGAAAAATTGTGTTATCCCCTGACTGTTTCCCCCAAACCAGAAATGTATGGAAATCCCAAGAACTGGTTTGATCAGGAAAATACCTGAAATCAAAAACTGAAAAGGTCTGTTGACGTTGCTTTTTCATTCTTTCTGCCGTGTCCCCAATTTTGATACAATAGACATATGCACGCATTTTTCACCTTTCATAAACTCACGTTAATCGCCTCAGCAGGGCTGATGCTGGCCTTGTCGCTGTCTGCGACCGCTCCCTCTTTAAGCGCGCCATCCAGCCAAAAAGTGCGCTCCCAGGTGCAAGAATTTAAGAACAACGACGTGCGCATCAAAGAGCTCAAAAACAAGATCCACGAGCTGGAGAAAAAGGCAAAAAACTCCAAAGAGAATATCTCGGAGATTCAACAAGAACTCGAAAAAACCAAGCTCGAACTCGACAAAACCAACCGCCGCTACGAAGTGGCCCACAAAGAAGTCGAAGAAGTCACCAAACAATTGTTGCGGGCTGAACAGAGCTGGGAAAGCCGCCTCGATGCCTCCCAAGATCGCCTGCGTGAGATGTACAAATTGCGCCGCTATTCCCAGACCAATCAATTGGTCGAAGCCCAAAACCTCTCCAGTTTTATGCGCCGCCTGACCTATTTCCGCTACCTGGCCAAACAGGACCAAAACATGTTGGACGAAATGCGCCTGGCCAAAGAAAAGCTCGAACGCTACCAATACCAGCAAATGCTCAAACGGCAAATCCTTGGCAAAAAAGCCCACGAACAAGCCCAGGCCAAAGCCCTGCACGAATACCAAAAACGCAAAGAGCAGCAATACCTGGCCCGCGTGCAAAAAGAAAAGGCCGTCTACGAAAAAGAGATGAATGCCTTAGAGGCCGAGTCGCGCCGGATTGCCGAATACCTGCGGCAGCTCTACGCCGCCCGCAGCGGCGGTGGCAGCCGCATGAGTTCGGTGCCCCTTGGCAGTGGCCGCTTTACCTCGCCGGTGCCCGGCGCGGTGATGACCTCACCCTTTGGCTGGCGCACCCATCCGATCTTTGGCACGGCCCGCTTGCACACCGGCATTGACTTTGGCGTGGGTTCTGGCACACCGATCCGGGCCGCCGATCACGGTGTCGTGATCGATGCCTCTTGGATGGGCGGTTATGGCAAAGCGGTCATGGTTGATCATGGCCAGGGCTTGGTCACACTCTATGCCCATACCTCAGCCTATTACGTGACCGTCGGCCAGCGCGTGCGCAAGGGCCAGATCATTGCTGCCGTTGGCAGCACAGGTTATAGCACCGGCCCTCACTTGCACCTTGAGGTGCGCAAAAACGGGAACCCGATTGATCCCCGCCCCTTCTTTTAGGGCCGTTTGGGCCTATTTCGGCAAATACTTCTTCAACTCGCGGCCAATGCTCTCAGGGCTGTCTTGGGGGGCGTAGCGTTTGATCACCTTGCCATTGGCATCCACCAAAAATTTGGTGAAATTCCATTTGACATCTTTGCTGCCCAAAAGACCCGGAGCCTGGGTTTTGAGATAATCATAAAGCGGGTGGGACCGGGAGCCATTGACGTCGATTTTGGCAAAGAGTGGAAAGCTCACGCCAAAATTCAATTGGCAAAAAGAGGCTATTTCCGCTTCGGAGCCGGGTTCTTGGGCCCCAAACTGGTTACACGGAAAACCCAAGACTTCCAGGCCTTGGTCATGGTACTCTTTGTAGATCTTTTCCAGGCCTTCGTATTGGGGGGTAAACCCACATTTGCTGGCAGTATTCACAATCAGCAGAACTTTGCCTTGGTAAGTCGCCAAAGGGATCGGTTCGCCTTTGATATTCTTCACCTCAAAGTCATAGACAGACTCAGCCATGGCCCGATTCCTCTTTCACACATTCTGATATAGGCTCACCATAACACGTGTTTCAACCCGACTCAAAGCAGATCAGGCGATCTCAAAACAGGCGGCCAGAGCAGGTGAGCCGTATTCTGCGGCCCCCACCATCACACTTAAATTGGGCAAAACGGCAATATCACAGGGATTGTGGGTGTGACCGGCCAGCACCTTGACTTGGGCTTGCGGGTAGAGAGGCAACAGCTCTAAGAGCAAATCCCCCACCGCTTTGCAGGTAAAATGCGGAGCCCAATTGTCATCGGCGATTTCTGTGCCATAGAGACAGGCTTCGCGAAACGGCGGGGGGTGCATCAGCAAATAGACCTGCTGAAATGCTTGCAAAGCCTGTTTTAAGCGGGGCCGCAACCAAGCAGCAGCTTCATCGCCGAGTTGGTTCAACAGCGCCCAACGCCCAGATTCTCCGGCTTGGGCAAACTCTGAGATCAGGCGGTAATCTTTGAGTTTGATCGTGGACGTGGCGTAATCGCCGTGGCGGCCATCGGACCAGCCATCGTGGCCCAACAGGCAGCTTGTGGCTGAGAGCGGAACCAAGCCCGACGCGGGCATCCAGCGCAACCATTCAGATTGCTGACTGAGTTCGGCCATCGCTTTACGCACCTCAGCGATACTGCCATGGTAATAATCATGATTGCCCAAGATAAAATAAACGGGGATGTGCAGCTCTGCCGCCAGGTCAGACAAATAAGCTGCCACATTTTGAGATTCTGCCAGATCGCCAGTCAGGCACAGGGCCTGGGGGTTTTGGGCCTGAATGTTTTGTGCAAAAGCAGCAATCACCTCGGCACTGCAGTGATCGAGGTGAATATCTGTGGCCCAGGCCAGTCGAAAAGGCATGGGGTTTAAAAAACAACCAATTCCTGGTGCGTGCCGGGAAAAGCGATGTCTTCAATCCGATAGGTCACGCCATCGGGATTAAAGCGCACGCGACTGACGCGGTTCTGCTGATTGTGAGAGACATAGAGCTGTTGCCCGTCTTGTGACAGCGCCGCATAACGGGGCAGGGCGTGGGGCAGAGTGATCGGGGCCAAGCGATTGATCTGTTTGTCTTCGATCTGGTAGCGTTCGATTTTGTCGTTGATGCTGGCAAAGATTGAACGGCCATTGCGGGAGATCAAGCCACTGTAGAGATAGTTTTCAGAGCCCTTTGCTTGGACCTGGGCCGTCTGATAACCGAGCTGGCCGGTTTTATAATTAAAGGAATAATTGACCGAATAGGTCTGGCGGCTGGCCAAATTGACCGTGGTACGGGTCAAAGAAGCGGCTCCAAAGTGCAAAACCTGCAAATCTTGGGTCTGCGCGCCATATTGCAGGGTACCGGGTTGAAAATCATAGACCACCGGCTGCCAGCCATAGGCCCGCAAATCGTAGCTAAACAGGGCGGGGCGTTTATTTTGCATGCCCACGGCGTAGAGTTTGCCATTTTGAATCAGAAAGTCTTCGGTTTCAAGCCCGACCTGAGAAAAAGACAACAGGCGGCGAACCTGACCATCGACAATATTCACTTCGTAGAGGGTTTGATCGGTACTGCCCTGGGCGACAGAATTGACATAGAGTTTGCCTTCGGCCTGAACACCGTCCATGCTTTTGACTTTGCCTGGCACCATCACCGAGCGCACACCCTGTTGGTTCAGATCGAGAATTTTGACAATGGAATGGCCTTCACGGGTCTCGATGCTGCAGAGGTAACGGTCTTGGTTCTTGACGGCCTGGGCAGGCGCGGCATTTAAGGCTCTGACTTGAGCAGGGGCCACAACAGGGGCGGCCGAACAGGCGGTGATAAAGCTGCTTGAAATGAGGGCCAGCGACAGAAAGGCTGGAAATTTGATTACGGACATTGCGATTAACCCAAAAAACTTTGTCATGCATTTAACATGCTTTTACTATCTTTTTATCATACCTTAATCTTATCATAATCTTTTTTAAAAGAGAAGATCCGTTTGCCCATTTTTTAAGATTTTTGCGGTTTTATTTGCCAAAATCAGGTTTTTGAGGGCCTTCAAACGGTGGCAAAACGGGATGGGGAGCCCAATAGAGAAAATCGGAGCTAAATCCAAAAATAAACCAAAATATTGTTGTTTGGCGCATTGATGCTCGCGCCATGGTTTTAACATAAATTCACAATTTCGTTAAAACTGCGTCACACTTTGCTTTGTAGCTTTTGAAGCATGATTTGAGCTTGTTGCAGCGCGAAAATCGATTTATCGCAGCGATAAACTAAACTAAACTAAACTAAACTATATGGCCTGTTTTGGTCTTTTCCAAATTTGAAGTAGCGGCTCTTTTTGGTTACAATCAGAAAAAATCAGCTGTTGAAGGGGCTTTCCATGTCAAAACACACCCACTTTTTCAATTTAGCCATTTACCCACCGCGTCTCATGTTGCTCTCATTATTACTCTTCTCTCTCTTAACAGCCTGTCAATCACCCTCATCTCCCCATCTGCAAACAACAGGCAAAGAAACTCTCCCGCTAAAGTTCGCTCAATCCAACACGGCATTCGTTTCTTTTGAACGGCAGTTCCCCTCAGATGCCGATAAAAACAAATACAAGCTCTTAAATCCGAGCCCAGAAACCGAAAACTTTCGCCTCCAAGAATTCTTAGCTGCGCCGTATATACCAGAGGAATACAGTGATACCGTTGGAACACAATGGGGTGACGGTAGTTTGCGCTGGAATTTTCGTGTGCGGGTGCCATCCAGCCGCCCCACATCAATTATCATTACCCTCACAGGCAATCAAGCGTGCCAGTCCGTCTTTGCTATTCGCCGAGAAACGTTTACGACCCTCAATCCCGATAGTACAGGCTCACACACAGAGTATTTCAGCATTGGTGTTTTTGCCAGTACGGTGGATGGCTCCTATAATCTCAATCTTGCAGATGAATTGGGGCACTCGTATAACTACACTGTTTTTGTCAAAAACGGGGTGCCTGCAGTTTGCCCCACCCCGACGCCAGTGCCAACCCCGACAGCTGTTCCCACATCAACGCCTGCCCCCTCCTCCACACCCGAGCCCTGCAAAGGCAATCCCAAGAATTGTGTGAGCCCGACACCGACGCCAAGCCCATCAGATGAACCCTGTCCCTGCCAAGGAAACGGATTTGCCATTCAGGCAAATTCGACTTGTCCTCCATGTTCAGAAGAAGATCGCATACCAGGAAATCCCTGTGACATGATTTCTATTAATCCCAAAACAGGAAAGCCGTTAAAACCTCAGGATCCGCAAAAAATTACATTTATTGGTTCTTATGATTTTGATCGGCGCCAAGATAGAAATAGCAGAGATGTTGAATTGGCTTTTGTGATCAAACCATACACAGTTAATGGAGTCTATGGACCTGATGGAACTTTAGAAAATATTTCAATTAATAACAATAAAACGTTGGTGAATCATAGTGGATTGGATACGGATAAAATGGTTAACGGCAAGTTGGTTCGTGGGCAGCATCCTTCTGATGCAGTCTATCAAGAAAAATTCAGACAAGATGCCATCACAGATACCATTTATAATAATGGATACATCCCAAATCCGACTTTTGGATTTTTTAAAGATGTTCCCGGTTGCCCCAAAATGATGGATCCATATAGTGCAATCCTCTTTGTTTCAGCGAATTTAAGTGTATTGCCCGCTACCAACCAAGTGATATCAGTGACTATTCCTTCACAAGATGGCAAAAATGCCTTTACAGCCAAATTAAAACTAACAAAAGCCACTGATGGCAACAAGAATTGGGAGCGGATCGATTGTGTTAAATAGATTTAAAATTCAGAAAAGCTTATTTGTCATGCTCTTGTGCGCTTATTTATTTGCGCCAGTTCAGGCCATATCTGGTGTGCAACCACAAGTAGACAGCAATCTCTTTCCCTATGTTGATCTCACTGGTAGTGGGGCAAGTGGCGGGCCAGACCCCAACGCTGAATACCCTGCTACGCCCAGTTATTTTCCCTTGGAATTGGGTAAAACCAAAGCAGAAATCCAAGCCTTGCTTGATTTCAATAATGAGATTACAGCTTTTCCAAGTTTTGAATTTGGGCCTTCTATTTACACGTATCAACTGTTCACCCATGGAGATATTCAGGTTTTCCAGGCGAAAGTCGATATCCGTATAGAAGGGCCCGGCCGCTCTGGGCTCCCCAAAAGCCAATTACCCGATCCGGTGGGTTTATATTTTCTCAAAAATGGCGTCAGTATTGGTTATTGTGTAATTGATCCCATGAAAATCCTTTTACCTCATAAATTTGAACCTTACCTACACATAAATCGTTTACCCCAAGAAAAAAACTTTTTGCAAGGAGAGCTTGTATCTGATCCGATTAAAAATTTGGCCTTTTTCTCTGTTGTGCGCCAAGATGGCTATACCGAACGCTACGCCACGCTTACCATGAAGATGAACCCGCAAGAATTAAGGAATAAAGCGGTTTATACAAAAGATAATATTTTGGTTCGGTCTTTTTATCCAACAGAGCTAGAAAACCTCGTTCTGCCTTATTTAAAAGAAGCCCTCAATGAGCATTTGCAAAAATATGGCTCGTGGGCTTCACCTTATACCGAATAACCTTTACCCGTTTGAGTGGACAGACCGTTAAGCAACATTTCGTTGCTCAAACTGCTCAAGACCGAGATGGGTGAGCGTCACCTAAAAAAGTGGACACCTGAGAAGAGTGGTTTACATTTAAAACAGCATGCAAAGAAGAAATGCTATCCTCATCGTTGGGAAATAACCGCTCTCTGGCGAAGGAAAACCTATTCCAAGGTCTTGGTAATCTTGCTCTTGAGCAGGGTAAACAAGCCAGAGGCTTTGTAGGCTTTGTCGAGCAACAAGCTGCCAACAGCGCCACCGGCCACAGCGGCGATGGTGATCGGCAGGCCACCCGCGCCGGCCAGGGTCACACCCAGACTGGCCATGCCAGAGAAAACACTGGCACCCATGCCAGATAAAAAGCCACCGACGGTATCTGCGGCCACATTGCCCACAGCCTCTTTGGCTGTTTGGCGACCAGAGATGGTTTCAAAGGTATTGGCGAATAAAGAAGTGCCGGCATTGATGGCGCTGGAGATACCACCTGCTTTGATGGAAATCACGCCCACCTGCTTGAGGCCGCCCGCCAGACCTTTAAAGGCCTGACCAAACTGGCCGTTGACAATGCCGCTTTTGACATTTTGATACGTGGTGTGGGTGATGGTAGCGACTTCGCCGCCGTAACGATAGCCGACATAGCCTCCCGAGAGAGTGCGGCCCACCAGGCTGCCGATCGCCGAAAAACCACGGGGGTTGTTGCTGAAAGAGGTGGTGTCCTGATAGACGTAGCCGCCACCGTCTTTGATCCCGGTGAGCTGGGCAACAACTTTGTTATAGCGCTCTTGTTCGGCTGTGTCGGGCACATAGCCGTACTCCATCTTTTTGTCGAGCTTCTTGGCCCATTCAATCTCCTCGCGGGAGACAGGCGCCATCACCGGCGCGGTAATCGTACCGGCGGTGGGACTCTTGCCCAGGGCGGGCAGAGAAGGCGTAGTGGGGAGAGCACTTAAAGTTGTCATTGTGTTTATTAACCTGTTTATGTTATCGAAAGAACAGGTTAAGATCTTGCTTGTTTTTAGTTAAGAAAACCCTTTATTTTTGGGGCTTTGCTGCCCCTCAAACATAAAAATACACAGAAAAAAAGACCTGGTCTGCAAGATGCAGTTCCAGGTCAGAGGGAGTAATGTAGAGTTTAAAAAGTTTTTAAGTTAAAACGAGTCGGTCAGAGGCTTGGCGAGTTGACCGCCGAGCACGCCGCCCACAGCGCCAAAAGCCACCGTGGCAATCGTTAAAGGAATACCGGCCAGCCCCAAAGAGCCCAAAGCCAGATTGCCCAGACCGCCAATCGTGACGGCACCGAGACCACCCACAGCGCCGCCAATGGTGTCTTTCATAACATTGCTCACCGCTGTGCTACCATCGGTACTGCCAGAGGCAATGCCCACACCGTTGGTCACAACCGAGACACCGGCACTGACCAAGGCTGACAGACCAGCGCCTTTGAGGCCGGTCAAGGCGGTGTTTTTCAGACCTGTCATAAAGGTCTTGCCGAAAATAGATTTGATATTTTGGCCCATCTGATTGCCCAATTTGTGGGCGGCAAAACCGCCACCAGCGGCATTGGCCACCATTGAGCCAATTGAAGAGAAGTCTCCCCCAAAGGAGCTGCCGGTATCACCGGTAGAAGGGGTATAAGGTGAATAAGGTGTGTAATTGCTGGTCTGCACACTGGGAGCAGTAGCGGTATAAGGGTTGGAACCGATGGCTGTTAAACTCATTTTTCAATACTTCCTCTTTATTTTTAAAATGCTTTAGAAAACATCTCGCCAGAAACTTAATAACCGTAAGCAGGCTGTTGGTAATAACCCGCAGCCGGAACCGGATCGGTTCCACCAAAGGCTTTGCGCATGGTGCCTGCGATATTGTCACGCAGACCGCTGGAATTGTAGAGATAGTTCACACCTACCGAGCCCAGGGCACCGGCTGCCGCCGCCGCCACGGTCAAGGGAATGCCTGCCAGTCCAAAGGATCTCAGGGCCAAGCTGCCCAATCCGGCACTGATACCGGCACCAGCACCGCCGAGCAAACCACCAACGGTGTCTGCCGCAACATTGCCACCGGCGTCAGCTTTGCTCATTTCTCCGCGGGCAGCGGCAGCGCCATTTTGCACCCCGGAGATCAAACCGCTGACCAAACCGCCAATACCTGCGGATTTGAGAGTGGCCATACCTAAATTTTTGAAGCCTGCACCCATGCCTTGGCTCTTAAACGACTTAAACGCATCTGAGGTTTGATTGTGGGTCATGGCCCCAGTGATACCCCCAGAGAGAATGCCACTGATCAGATTAAAACCATTGCCTGTGGTACTCACTGGATAAACAGAAGGGGGATAAGGTTGGGTTTGTTGGTAGCTATCACCCGTAAAAACCCCGGCGACCTGATTGATTGCACCATCTACAGCATAGACGGCGGGAACCATGGTTTCTACAGCACCTTGGACTGCACCGGCCGTATAAACTGCCTGATTAAATCCGTTGACCAGTCCGTCAATTCCACTCATGGTTCAATCTCCTTTGATCTTCTGTTAACCGTAAATTCGTTTTCTTAGTTTAAATATCGCCAAGGGGCCCAAGATCTTGTGAGGACAAGATTAAGGCCTTATTAATCTTAGAGGAAGCTTTGAATAATAAATTTTAAGACAGGATTAAACCAGAAAAATAGAAGTAAAATATCCGAATGATATCAAGATCAAAATGAGACTATCAGAAATATTGGGCCTTATTTTTGCAAGAATTAAATCCCCATCATTTAAAGATTAACAAAGCATGAAGGCTTTATTTTTTACAGGAATAATCCGATCTTAACCAGAAAAAAGGCCAATAAAAAAGCAGACACACAATGTGGTCTGCCGAGGGAGTATGAGATGAGTCAGAAATTTGAATTTAAGAAGGGCTGTTCCCCTCTGTTTTTAAGCTTGGAGTATCTGTTTCGGGAGTGGTTTCAGGATTGCGGCCCTTGTGCAATAAATGCCCCATCAAGGTTCCGCCTGCGGCGCCCAACGCCACTGTGGCAATGGTTAAAGGCAAACCAACCACACCAAACGAAGCCAGAGCCAAATTACCCGCACCGCCGATAGTTACAGCACCAAGACCGCCAATGGTGCCTGTCATGGTATCTGAGAGCACATTGCTGATCGCCGTCTGGGAATCGGTTTTGCCTTTGACGACCCCCAAACCGTTGGCAATTGCGGAGGTGCCTGCACTGATCAAACCGGCCAAACCGGCCCCACGAATACTCGACATGGCCAAACCTTTGGCATTGATCAAGGCACTTTCAGTTCCGGCAGGGCCGCCATTTTTGAGGCCAAGGTAGACTTCTTTCATCTGGGTGCCAATCTGAGCCCCATAGCGATAGGTGGCAAAGCCACTGCCCGCCGCATGACCAGCCAAACGCCCCGTCAGCGCCAAAGTATCGGCAGTGAGAAAGCCCGAAGCTTTGGGGGTCTCTGCCGATTCAGGCGAGGAAACCGGCAAAGTAACAGAAGCCCCCGAAGACTTGGGAACTTCATAACCTGCGCGGGTAAGAATTGAGCTGACAGCCGTTAATTCCATATTTCCATTCATTCTTTTCAGTCATTTTGCAAACAGGGTAGCTTTCGCTCTGTTGCTGGATTTGCCACTTCTTTGTTACTTAAGCAAGATCACCTGCGCAAGTCAGGTGAATCTTGCTCACTTATCTGTAATAACCGTTTTGGGGAGCATACCCCTGGTTGTAGTTATAGCCCTGATTGTAACCTTGATTGTAGCCATAACCTTGGTTATAGCCCTGGTTATAACCATAATTGCTGCTGCCACCCCCAAACATACTTCTGAGGCTGTTGGCCAAGCCATCGCGGGCCCCGCTCATTTGATAGAGCAAGCTGGCACCAGTAGCGCCGACGGCACCGGCCACAGCAGCGCCAATTGTCAGGCCAATGCCTGCTGCACCCATGCCACTCAGAGCCAGACCAGCGGCACCCGCAGCAATCCCGCCGGTTGCACCAGCCAAGAGACCGCCAACGGTATCAGCGGCAATATTGCCACCTGCATCCGCAGAGGTTTGCATACCTTTAGAGACCAAGGAGATATTTTTAGCCGCAGAAATAACACCGGTAACAGCTGCACCAATACCACCGGCTTTGAGCGAAGACATACCCAAAGCTTTGAATCCAGCACCGGTTTGACCGGCTTTAATTGTTTTGATTGCTTCAGAAGCAGACTGATGGGTCATGGCACCAGCGACGCCACCTGCCAACATATTGCCAATGATACCCACTTTGCCCTCTTCGAGGGAGCCTACCGGCATCGGTGGATAAACAGGATAAGCGGGATAAGGATTATAAGGGGTGTACTGATCGCCTGTAAAAACAGAGGCGACTTGGTTGATTGCACCGTCTACAGCGTAAACGGCAGGGGCCAGCGCTTCTGCGGCACCCTGGATTGCTCCCACGGTCTGTGTAACCTGGTTGAGGCCATTGATAAATCCGGCAATTCCGTCGAGTCCACCCATTTTTTTGTCTCCTTGATCTTAGGTGTAAGTTCTGCGTGTTACTGCGTACTGTACATATCCGGGATCAAGATTAATATCTTGTGTGCTCAAGATTAAGGCATGGTTAATGCTTGGAAAAACTTAGGGTAAAGATTCTAAAGGTAAAGTTAACATGGCGTAATTAAATACTTAAGTCGGCTATTCAGCCTGGAGACAGAAACTCAGATCTTGAGACTCTGAGCCAATTTGAACCCCATTGAGTTTCAATTCAATTTGCTGACCTTTTTCGAGTGAGAAAAAAGGGAAAGGCAAAATGCCTGTCTGTTTGGCCTGGGGTAAAATGGGATAGGCCCCAAACAGCGTACGGGTGATCTCTCCCAAAGCGGCAGACCGATCTAACAGGGTTTCGGGGCTGTTGACGGCCCCTGCTGGCCAACGCTGTTTAAAATACGCAAGTGAAAAAGGGGCCAAGGTTTGGGCTGTTCCTGGCAAATGCAAAGCCATATGCTCAGGCTGAAGCTTTAAAACGGCCCCCTGTTTATTTTCAGCGGTCAGCTCAAACAAAAGCGTCTGCCGGGTATAGGGCAAGACATAGCGCACCGTGCGGCCAAAGATATTTTGGGAGGAGGGCAGAGGGTAAGCCTTGCCTTTAAAAACCAGGTTGAGCTTAAATGCCTCCGTTTCCTGCTGGAGAGAATCAGCCGGAGAGGCTCCCTCTTTTTGACAGCCCACCAGGAGAAAAGGGGCTGGATCAGTCTCAATTTTTTCTTGGCCCAGGCTATAACAACTGGATAAAAGCAAGGCAAAAGAGCTGAATAGAGCGGGTTTAAACCACTTTTTCCTTGAGATGAAGGCGATCATAAATATGAATCTTGTTTTTTTCTAATTTGATCAGACCGTCATCCTGAAAATCCATCAGGACACGGGTCAGGGTTTCCCGCGAAGTGCCTGCCAAGCTGGCAAATTCTTGACGGGTAATTTTATGTGAAACAGTGATGTTTTTATCTTGGCCGGGTGCATGGGACTCTGCCAGGTTGAGCAAAACCTGGGCCACGCGGCCGGGTGCACTTAAAAAAGCCAAACTCTCAACGTGTTTGTCGGTTTTGCGCAGGCGCTCACAGAGCGTCACCATAATTTTTAAAGACATCTCGGGGTTCTCACGCAACAGACGAATAAAATCGTCGCGGCTGATCATCACCACGCTGACATTGTCCAAAGCAATCGCCGTGGCCGAACGGGGTTCGCCATCGATCAAAGAAACTTCTCCAAAGAAATCGCCTTGATGCAAAAGGCCCAAAATATGCTCACGGCCATCGTCGGCCATAATCACAATTTTGACCGAACCCGTGACAATAATATATAAACTGCCGCCCAGATCACCCTCGTAAAAAATCACCTGGCCGCGATCAAAGCGGCGCTCTCGCGCAATTTGAGCCAATTGAGTTAGCTCTTCTTTGGAGAGATTATTAAAGAGGGTGCCTTCAGCAAAAAACGTTGCTAGCTTTTCAAAATTCATGGTGATGACGCTCTACTCCCTTTGCAGACATTATAAACCATAAGACCCAATGCTGGGGAGGAGCGTTCGAAACAGGTCTCAAAATCAGATTTTCTGCCACTCTCACACAGGTTAAAATACAAGCAATGTTAAAAAAATCTTTTCTGCGCTTAGAGCCGACATTTTTTTGCCGCCCTGTGACCACGGTCGCCCGCGATTTATTGGGAGCCATCTTGGTTCATGAAAGGTGTATTGGCCAAATTGTCGAAACAGAGGCCTACCACGAAAGTGAAGCGGCTTGCCACGCCTGGCAGGGCAAGCGCTCGCAGCGCAATAGGTCGATGTTTGCCGAACCCGGCACAATATATATCTATCGCATTCATCAGGTTTTTTGTCTCAATTTTTCGGCGGAAGCGTGTGACATTGGCGCAGCAGTATTAATTCGCGGGCTAGAGCCGCTCGCAGGTCTCGAAAAAATGCGAGAAAGGCGTCCCAAAGCCAAGAATACAGCAGATTTGCTCAATGGTCCTGGCAAAATTTGTCAAGCCTTTGATCTCAATCTCAGCCTCGATGGTCAATCGGTCTGTTCATCCGAGACAAAGTTGTATCTCTTAAAAGGAAATGTTTATCCAGATACAGCGATCTGCGCCACCCCCCGGATCGGCATCTCCAAAGCGAAAGATCTGCCCTGGCGCTATTGGGTCAAGCCCTCAGAACGGGTGATTCCCTAAAATCAGACACCAGAAGCGGTATAATTGAGGTCAGCGATATGTATTCAGCCTGATTTCAGGCCTTGCATACCCCAAAGGAGACAAGCTATGGCTTTAAACGATCGACAAATCCGCCCTCCCAGTTTCAGCGCAATGGTCAGCATTGTGGTGGGCCTGGCCGTTTTAATTTTTGCCAGCGCCAGTGTGGTGATTGTGCCCGCCGGTGAACGTGCCGTTATCTTTGACAATTTTCGGGGCGTTTTGCCAGGCGTACGCGGGGAAGGCATGACCTTTGTTCTGCCGTTTGTGCAAAAAGCGATCAAATACGATATCAAAACCCAAACCTTTAACGTGGGAACGTCTGATGCCGAACAAACCAGTGGCGGCTATAACGAACCCGCCATTGAGGCCCGCACGGCTGATGGCCAGACCGTCCAAGTTGAGCTTTCAGTGCGCTTTCAACCCCACACAGATCAATTGTCCAAGCTGCACCAAGAAATTGGCCCCAGCTATGTTTTCAAAATTATTATTCCCGAAATTCGCAGCGTGGTGCGCACCGTCATTGGTCTTTATAACGTGATGGACGTCTACTCCTCCAAACGGATTGAAATCCAAAAGCAGATGGAAGTAACCCTGCGCAAAAGTTTTGCCCGCTATTATATTGAGTTAAATGAGGTGCTGATTCGCAATACCCGTTTCTCGGAAGAATACCAAAAGGCCATTGAAGCCAAACAGGTGGCTCTACAAGATGCTCAGCGCATGCAATACGTGCTGCAAAAAGAGCACCAGGAAAAAGCGCGCAAAATCGTCGAAGCCGAAGGGGAAGCCAAGTCAATGGAGATTCGGGGACGGGCCCTGGCTGCCAACCCCCGTCTGATTCAATACGAATACGTACAAAAACTGGCACCCGGTATCAAAGGCGTGATCACCGATCAAAAGACGATCATGAATTTCAGCAATTTGTTTGAGTCCGATAACAAAGGCAATTAATTGATGTTCGGGCGCTTAAACAGGCAATGGCGGCTGGCAGGTTTTCTGCTGGCGGCCAGCCTTTTGCTGAACAGCAGCCAAGACAGCTGGGCACAATCGAGCCAGCGCCCCAAAGTTCCTCCGAGACAGACCAAACCCATTGAGCCGCGTGCCGTGCCTCCGCGCAATGCCAAAAGTGAAGATCGGGTCAAGATCTACGCCGACAAAGCGATCTACAAAAAACAGGAAAAACAGGCACGGGCCATTGGCCATGTCAAAGTGCTGCAAGACAATACCACCATTTACGCCGACGAGATGGTCTATTTTGAAGAAAAAAAACAGTCGGTTGTCAACGATGGCGTCAAAATTGTGCAAGAGAATAAAAAGCAAGAAAAAGGCCGCGTCACCACCATCACAGCGGTCAAAATGACGGCCTTTCATCAGGAGAAACGCCTGTTTTTGGAGCAAGAAGTGCGCATGGATCGGGAGGCCTATCCCAAACCCATTCCCGAAAACTTTGCCGTCAGCAAAGCCGAAAAACGCCGCCGCACCGAAGAGGCCCTCAAAAAAGTTCGCACCGTGGTCACCGCCGATCAAATGGAGTATTTCACCAAAACAGAAAACGCCAATTTAATCGGCAATGTGGTCGTTTTGCAAAAAGAGAAAAAACTGATGGGCAAAAGGGCCTTTATTCGCGGCGAAGCTGATGGCGATACGATCACCCTCGAAGAAAATGCCCAGGTAATTCAGCTCAATGGCAATTGGCTGGTTGAAAACAAAATCATCAAACCCGATGACAAAGACGAAGAGAAAAAGCGTCTGCTGCG
>JBFWRL010000068.1:0-26220 GCA_050248915.1 Candidatus Sericytochromatia bacterium | reverse complement strand
CTGCAACAGCGCCAGCGGCATCACCGGCCGCACCTGCAACAGCGCCAGCGGCATCACCGGCCGCACCTGCAACAGCGCCAGCGGCATCACCGGCCGCACCTGCAACAGCGCCAGCGGCATCACCGGCTGCACCTGCAACAGCGCCAGCGGCATCACCGGCTGCACCTGCAACAGCGCCAGCAGCATCACCGGCTGCACCTGCTGCGCCGGCTGCATCTGGAGCTGCGGCTTCAGTGGCTACTTTGGCCGGAGAACCAGCGGGCTCTCCATCTCCATTGGGGGTTTTGGGTTTTTGATCGGCATTAATTTTTTGAGCAATATTGACGGCAGCACCAATGATACCAACCACAGCTTGAATGGTTGCCACAACCTGTTGTTTTTGGGTCAGGCTCAGCTGTTTTTGTGCCAAGTCTTTTTGGGTTTTGGCAGAGAAGAGTTCTTGTTCTGCTTTCTTTTTATCGCGACTTTGTTGGTTTTTATCTACTTTTTCAGAAATATCTTTGTTGTCATCATTGACTTGGCGTTGTGCCTGTTGGATAGCGGAGGCGACATTCCGGGCTTTGGTGGTCGCTTCCCGGGCTGCCGAATACATCCTGATATTCATGGGGGTTTATCCTTCCCTATATCCTGTTGGTTCTAAACATAAAAGAAAAAATGTGTTTAAACGCCCGCTGCAAGCTGAGCTTCGATCTGCTTGAGGCGTTTCATGGCTGCTGCGGCCTGTTGTTTGGCTGCGGCATATTCCACTTGTTTGGCTTTGGCTTCTTCATCATATTCCTTGGCCACCTTGGCCATATTCATAAATTGGGAGAGAGAGGTGCTCAAAGGCTTAAAGATGGCCTTCTTAAAAATCTCTCCGGCCCCACTTAATACGCCGCCGGTTAATAAACCTGACTTTTCAAAACCGGCTCGGGTCTTGTCTACCGTTGCTGGTTTGATGCCCAGGCCATCTTGGATTTTGGGATTTTCCAAAAGCCCCATGACCGAACGTGAGGTGGCCTGGTAACCGGGGGAAATAGCAGCGCCCCGGTCAACGACACCGGCAATGGCTGCAGAGCCTTTTTCGCTGGCAAAAAAGCCATCTTGGCGTGAGCCATCTGCTTTGGGGCCACCACCAAAAAGAGCTGCTTGAAGCTCGGGGCTCATTGCAAAGGACCCGTCTTCTTTCTGCGTGATCATGCCTGGTTTGAACGCTATTGGTGGACCTTCAGTTGTCATATTAAACAAGGCCTCAGCACCAAGTTCTGAAGAACCCGCTGTTTTTTCCCGAACCAAGGTGGCCATTTCAGTCATGCTCATATTGCTAAATTTGGTGACGCCACCGGTTGTCCGGTCGACCCCAAAAGCACCAAAACTGCCCTTTTTGCTGTCAAAAGCCACCACTGCTCCCTGTTCGGTTGGGCCGGGGGCCACAGCGCCGGTTTGACCACCGCGTTGAGGTTGGCTGGCTGCAATTGGGAACGCACTCACCAAACCCGCATTGCCATCCACGGTCATCTGCTCTGATTCAGGGGCCTGTGGTACTTTGGCTTGATCATTTTGGAAATGTTTTTTCAGATCGCAGATGCCATCCACCATCCCACCCACGAGGGTGCCGATACCCACAATTGCAGCGGCAGCTTTGGCGGTTTTGGCGCGCTCTTCGGCCAAAGAATGTAAACGCCCGGCTTTCCATGCTTTGACATTGGCGCTTGTCATATCGTATTCGGCTTGAATTTTTTGGCGTACCAATTGGTCTTTGCTGGTGGCATTGCGTTTGCCCACGTCAGAGACCCGTTGATTGGTGTCGCGGAGATTTTGGGCCATCCCCTGCTGCATCTGTAAGGCAGCATCTGAAGCACGAATCGCATAATCAAAGGACATAAAACTCATATCAAGGCAATCCTCCGTTTGTTCTTAACCACTGTGAGCAGATTTTCTCACGTCGTTTATAGCGCTGTTTTGCTTGTTAAATGCCAGATTAAACAAACACTTAACAGTTATTTAGTACAAAGTCAAAACAGACCTGTTTGGACTATATACCCAAAAACCCAAGCGTTTTATGCACGCTTGCCTGCAATTTTTTTCAATTCACAGGCTGTGCTAAAATGGGCAGCATGACTGAACGCTTTCATTTATTTGCACCCAATAAACTGGATTATATTCGGGGTCAACGGCCAGATGTTCCCTGCATTCTCTGTGCTGTGCGTGAGAACCATCCCGATGTGGCCAATTTAGAGGTCTACCGCAGTGACCTGTTTTTGGTTTCCCTCAACTTATATCCCTATAATCCAGGGCATTTGATGATTGTGCCCTTGCGACATATCGAGTCCCCCGAAGAATTGAATGACGAAGAGGCTTTGGCGCTTCATCATTTGCAAAAAAAGGCCCTGGCGGTGATTCGCCAACTGTACCCAGTGCGGGGCTTTAATTTGGGCTATAATCTCGGCGAGATGGGCGGGGGCAGTATTGCCCACTTACATTTGCATCTGGTGCCCCGTTTTCGCAACGAACACGGCTTTATGACCACACTGGCCCATACCCATATTGTGGTCGAAAACCCACACGAGATGTTGGCGCGCTTTCAAAAGGCCTTTGCCGAAACGCAGGCTTAACCGTCAGGATGCACCGCATCGTTGGTGAGCATGTGCAAATTGCGCCCGTCTTGCTCCACCATCCAGGTCTCTTGGGGTTGGAGGGACTTGTATTTCTGCATATAGTCAGAATTAAACAAGAGCGTTTGATCGTCTTGGGTCCAACGCAAATTTTCGAGGCGTTGGCTGCGTAAATACGTCACCTGTCGGGGGTTGGTGCCGTTGATATCCATGATATAGATTTCGGGCTGGCCGGTGATTGTGGAAATATATGCGATTTTTTTGCCATTGTGGGAGACAATGGCCCCATAATTATCCCCTTCGCGGGTCAAAACGCGGTGGTCTCCGCCTTCGCGATCCATGATGAAGACCTGGCGTTGGTTGGGATCGGCTCTGAAATTGGCAGAGATGCTGGAGGTGTGATTGGTAAAGACCAATTGGCGGCCATCGGGGGTCCAAGAGGGATTCATATTAAAGGTGCCGAGGGTGGCGGCCCTGGCCATCAAGTTATTTAATCCTTTGAGCGTGCCCAATTGCTGGTTGTAGACAAAAATCCGATCTTGCAACATAAAGGCAAATTGGTTGCCATCGGCGCTCCAATCCAGGTAATAAAGACGGCCTGATTCATTGACTGAGGTGATCTGGCGAGGCATGGTGCCATCAGCAGACATGGTCCAAACACCATCTTGCACAGTCATTTTGGTGGAGGAATCAAAGGCGATATAGCCAATTTTGTCTTTTTTGGGAGTCCAGACCGGGTAGGTGCGGTAGAGTCGGCGGGTTTGTGAACCCGTCAGATTGACCTGTTTCATGCCGTACTTGTCTGTTTTCCAGATATCGTATTCACGTTCAAAGAGAATATCTGTTTTGGCCGGGGCTGTGGTATCCATCCAGATTTCGAGGTATTTGGTGCCGTAGGGCTCGACCTTGATCTGGCGTTTAAGT
Source organism: Candidatus Sericytochromatia bacterium (assembly GCA_050248915.1). GTDB lineage: Bacteria > Cyanobacteriota > Sericytochromatia > UBA7694 > UBA7694. The sequence continues at coordinate 22,702 of JBFWRL010000068.1, read as the reverse complement.
GCCATATGGCTCTGATGGGTGATATCTGCGTCGAGCCACTCGGTGGGCAGGCCATTGAGGTAAAACTCGCCTTTTTCGTCGGTTTTGACCGAGGTCGAGAGGCTGGGAATGGAGAGGGTGGCATTGGCCAGGGGTGCATTGTAGTGCAGAGAGACAACCCTTCCGCGGATATCGCTGAATTCACCGGAGGGTTTAAAGGGGGTGCAAGCAACAGCCATCAGGCTCAGTGCCAGCGTGGCGATGGATTTAATGGGGGTTGGGGCCATGAGGGCTCTCCTCGTTTTTCATTCTCTAAGTTGATACACGCAGTGCATTCATTAAAGCAAAAATTTCTCCACTGAGCCAGGGTCGGGGCTCACAAAAAGCCGCCAATCCAGAATTATTCTGGATTTCCCTGGCGCAGTGAAAGGGAATTAATGCAATAATTCCTGAGCGTCGACCACAGCCAAGGCGGCCATATTCACGATATCACTCACACTGGCCCCCTGCTGTAAAACATGCACCGGTTTGGCCATGCCCATCAGAATCGGACCCAAGGCCTCGGCTCCGCCGAGTTCGATCAGCAATTTATAGGCAATATTGCAAGATTGCAAATCAGGAAAGACCAAAATATTGGCATCGCCTTTGACCTTGCTAAAGGGAAAGAGCCGTGAACGTACAGGCGAAACCGCTGTATCGGCTTGCATTTCGCCCTCTACCACCAATTCTGGGGCCTTGGCTTTGATCAGCTCAGTGGCTTTGCGCACTTTTTCGACCTGGGGATTGTTGCGCACGCTGCCAAAATTGGAAAAGGAGAGCATGGCGACTTTGGGCTCGATATCAAAGCGGCGGGCGACGTCTGCCGCCGACAGCGCAATACCACAGAGATCCTCGGCTGAGGGGTCGATATTCACAGTTGCATCGCAGAGGAAATAGAGGCTGTTTTCAAACATCAGAATATACAGCCCTGCAACTTTGTAAAAATCCTCTTTGAGTGGCAGGCATTGCAGGGCTGGGCGCAGGGTGTCTGGGTAATGTTGGGTCAAACCGGCGATAAAGCCGTCGGCATCCCCTTCGTCGACCATCATGGCGGCAAAATAATTATAATTGTGTACCAATTGCTGAGCGTCGGCCTGAATCATGCCTTTGCGCTGGCGCTTGAGGTAGTATTTTTCGCCATAATGCGTCAAACGTGGAGAGAGCCGGGGAGCAATAATCTCAATCCCCTGAACGGAAAGGCCCAGACTGGCGGCCATTTTTTCGATCGTTTCACGGTACCCCAGTAAAACAGGGTGGGCAACGCCATCATCTGCCAAAATCCGAGCGGCTTGAATGATTTTTTCGTTTTCGCCTTCGACAAAGACAATCCGCTTGGGAGCAGTGCGGGCCTTGTTGTGAATCAAGCGCATCAATTCGCGGGAGACCCCATAGCGGTTTTCCAATTCTTGGCGGTATTCCTTGATATCCAATTGCAGACGGGCCACACCGCTTGTCATGGCTGCTTCGGCCACAGCGGAAGCCACCCAGACCAAAATGCGGGGGTCAAAGGGTTTGGGGATCAGGTATTCGGGCCCAAATTCAAGTTTGTCGAGGTTGTAAGCCTGGCAGACGCTGGCGGGAACCTCTTCTTTGGTCAAGGCTGCCAGGGCATGGGCTGCCGCCAGCAGCATTTCCTGGTTGACGGTGCGGGCCCGAACGTCCAGAGCCCCTCTGAAAATATAGGGAAAACCCAGGACATTGTTGACCTGATTGGGGTAATCTGAGCGGCCAGTCGCCATCAGCAGATCTTTGCGTACCGCCACCGCATCGGGATAGGTGATCTCTGGATCGGGATTGGCCAGGGCAAAGACAATTGGATGGGGTGCCATGCTGGCCACCATCGCTTGGCTCACAACCCCTTTGCCCGAAACGCCAATAAAGACATCGGCGTCTTTGAGGGCTTCGGCCAGGGTACGCAGCGGGGTCTCTTTGGCGAAAAAGGCCTTGTATTCGTTCATGCCCTCTGTGCGGCCAGTATAAACCACGCCTTTGGAATCGGTCATCATAATTTTGTTGAGATCGGCCCCCAGACTAATCGCCAATTTGGCGCAGGCCACAGCTGCCGCTCCCGCGCCGCTAAAGACAAAGCGACAATCTTCAATTTTTTTGCCCGCCAGTTCCAGGGCATTGATCAGGCCGGCCGCCACAATCACGGCGGTACCGTGCTGATCGTCGTGAAAGACGGGAATCTCCATGGTCTCCCGCAGTTTCTCTTCGATATAAAAACACTCGGGGGCCTTGATGTCTTCGAGGTTAATTCCGCCAAAGGTGGGTTCTAAGGCTTGAACAGCAGCAATTAAGACATCGGGGTCGTTGGCTTTGAGTTCAATGTCAAAGACGTCGATATCTGCGAAGCGTTTAAACAAAACGCCTTTGCCTTCCATGACGGGTTTGGCGGCGTAGGGCCCAATATTGCCCAGGCCCAATACGGCGGTGCCGTTGGTGACCACTGCGACAAGGTTGCCACGCGAGGTATAGGTATAAGAATCGTCGGCGTTTTGGGCGATTTCGAGACAGGGTTCGGCCACGCCAGGGGTATAAGCCAGTGCCAGATCCCGTTGGGTATAACAGGGTTTGGTGGGACGAATGGCGATTTTACCGGGTTTGCCTTGGGAGTGATAGGCCAGAGCTTCTTCTTTGCTGATCATGCGTGGATTCCTTCTTCTGAAAGCATATTCAAACTGCGCAGTCATTGTGGCATGTCTTTCTGAAATGTCACAAGCTGCCCCGCTGAAATTTTTCTCAGACTGGCTTGCACAGACTTAAATTTGACCGCAAAATAATCAATATGCACACAACAGCGCAAGATATGCCCCCGCGAATACTGGTGGGGCCGATCCGAAACCCCAGTCAAATCGGTGCCTGGGGCCAAGATCCCCATCTCCGGGTCTTTACCTATCCTGAGTCTTGGCCTGTGCGCGCTCAGTTTCCGGATGCGCTGGTTTATGAGCCTGGCCACAGCACGTTGCATGATTTGCTCAGACAGATGCCCGCTGAGGCCCAACCTGATGTTGTGCTGTGGTGGCACCACTATTCTCCACTGCCACTGGACATGGCTCTCTGTCCCTGTTTGAGCGTCTTAATTGTGGCCGATTCTCACGCCCAATTGGGCAATATTCTCGACCTCAGTCAGGCCTTTGATCTGGTTGTGGGAGATTTGGTCTTGGTCGACATCCTGCGCCAAAAAGGAGTTCAAGCTGAGTTCTGGCCTGCATTTTCGTATGATTCTCAGGTCTATTTTCCGCTTGAAACCGTTGAACGAGAGCTGGATATTGCCTTTGTTGGCAGTTTTAAATTTCATCCGCTGCGCAATGCCCTGCTCTATCGCCTGAGCCAATTGAGTGAACGCTATCAGGTCTATATCGACGATCAGACCTATGGGGCGGATTATAATGCCCTGCTCAACCGCAGTAAAATTGTGGTCAATTACAGCATTCGCAAAGAGATCAATTTGCGCAGTTATGAAGCTGCCCGCTGTGGGGCCTTGCTTTTTTATGAAGCGGGCAATTTAGAAACCCCTTTAATTTTGCCGCCAGGAGAATGCGCGGTGGTGTATGATTGGCAAAATCTTGAGGCAAAACTGGATTGGTATTTGGCGCATCCGAGGGCCTTGGCCGCCCTGGCCCTGGCTGGGCAAGAGCGCATTCAATTGTTCAGCTACGAAAAACAATTTGCCTGGCTGCTTGAAAGCATTGCCGTCTACTTGCAAAAAAAGCGCCAAAGTCGCCCTTGGTCGCGTTTTTCTGCCTGGCAGCAAGCCCAAATTCAGGCCGTAAACTTGTACCAACACGAATCGGCACAGGCCCGTGCATGTGCCCTGAGGGTGCTTGAACAGAGCCTTCAAACTGTCGCCCAGCCTCTGTCTTCTTCATTTTGGAATACCCTGGCGCTGGTGTATCTCTGTCAGGCTCCCCCCGATTTTCAGGCCGCACGGGCCTGTTTAACGGCTGTGCCGCCCGGCGATTTGCAAACCCAATACCATTTGGCTTGGCTGTCTTTTCTGGAAAAAGATTACACCCAGGCCTATGCTCAGGGTCTGGCTGTGCTGGCGATGCCTTTTTCCGCAGCGCAATTTGCTGTGGCTGAGCTGTACAGCCGCGCTTATTTGCCTTATGGCTTTAATTTTGCCGCACTCTTTCGCGAAAAACTCTGGAGCCAGACGGAACAGGGGGACGCGCATTTGGCTGTGCGGCAGTACGAACTGCTGCTCTGGAATACGGCCCTTTTATGTGGGCAGATTTGTTTGGGCCAAGCCGCTTATGCTCAAGCCAAAGCGCATTTTTTGCAGGCCTGGACGCTATTGCCCCAATTGGGAGAGACGTCTTTCCTCTTGGCTTTTTGCCAAGCCGCTCAGACCGATTATGCCTCAGCCTTTGATTGGGCCTGGCAGGGGCTGGCCCAAAATCCCCTGCAAAAAGAGGCCTGGCTTTATTTGGATGCTTGGTTGACGCAGGCAGGAGACGCGGAGACACGGCATACTAAAGGCCAGATTTTGCAAAAAATCAAGTCTGCTTTGCCTCATTTCTGATCCTCTGGGTGATTTTTCCGTTTTGGCTTTGGATCTCTGTTTGGATCTGTCTGAGTGGGAGGGGCTCTCCCTGCACCAGACCCTGATAATATTCCCAGAGATTAAATTGGCTGTGGTAGCTAAAATCTTGCTGTTGGGTGCGGTGGTAAAAATGACGGGCACTGAACTCAACCGCTTCTTGTAGCAGACGTTCGGGGTAAACACCCGTTGGGCTTGACGCTGCGAGAAAATGGTAATTCTCACTGTAGAAGGCGATTAAATTTTTCTGTTCAATCATTTGCACAATAAAAAAATCTTCAATATCCATCCAATATCCAGGGGCTTGGCCACCGGCAAAAAAACCAGGCCCTCCTCTGAGCATGCCCTGGGACTGTTGAATCAACGCTTGCTGGATCCCCTGCAACAGGGGAAAGGCCTTTAAATCGCTGTACATATACTTTTCGACCAAGCTGCTCAAACCTATTTGGAGCTGGGCCTGCAAAATCAAGAGCGGGATTTGCAGCAGTTTTTTCTTGAAGTATAAAATTTCACACCACCAAGCAAAAATCCGCATCTTGCACCAGTCGGCTTGCGTCATGCTGTTTGTTTCGACCACCAGCAATTGTGTCTCTTCGATTTCTTGGCGCACGGCGGGTTCTGCAATAAAGAAAAACGGGGTTTCAATTGATTTTATTTGGTATTTGGCTTGATAAGCCGGGTCACCCATTTCGGAATTGGGCAGAAGATAGAGATTGTAAAATTGAATCACATGGTGTTGTCCATGGGAGACAATCTCGTCAATGCCCTGAATAAATGAGGTATAGGTTTCTCCGGGCAGGCCAATTAAAATATCTGTGTAAGTGGGTATCCCCTCTTTTTGAAAGCGGTTTTGCAGCTCTTTAAATGATTGGGCTGAAATATTTTGCCGTTTGACCTGCAACAGCGACTCTGCTGAGGTCGATTGCAGTGAGAGGGTAATGTTTTGGCTGACCCCCGATTCAAATAACATCTTTTGAATCAAAAACGATCTTTCGGTGGCATTTTTGGTGCTCTGAACATAGACGTCGGCGGGGTAGCCGTATTTTTTGTAGTTTTCGATTAATTTTTGGGTGATGTCGATATCTCTTTTTAAAATGCCAAAATTGGCATCGCAGCACCAAATGAGCTCTATTTTGTGTTCTGAAAACCAATCGATTTCAGCATAAATGCGTTCCAAATCAAAAGCATAGACTTTGCTCTGTAAGGCTGAGCCCCAGTCGCAATAGGTGCAAGAAAAAGGGCAGCCCCGGTTGGTTTCCCAGAGGGCGATCCATTTTTTTTCAGGATTTTGGTGTAAGAGAGCGGCATAGGTTCCATCCAAGAAGGGAGAGGGAATGAGATTGATATTGTCGATTCTCGGACCTCGGGGATGGTGTTGCAAAAACAGCCCCTGTTCGAGATAGCTGATATTGGGAATGGCTGACCAGTCCCGTTGGGGATGGGCTTCGAGCAGGGCCAAAAATGTCTTTTCGCCCTCACCGTGGCAGGCCACATCAATCGCCGGGTGCTCATGTAAAAACGTTTCGGCCCGTTCGGGTGACATGGGGCCGCCCAAAATGATCAAGACCTTGGGATTGAGTCTTTTGAGCTCAGTGGCCAGTTGCATTGAGATACGATAATTCCAGGCATAACAGCAAATCCCCACGATGTCCATGTCTAAGAGCGCTTTGAGTAATTCCTGAAAGGGACTGCGTTGGAAGAGGGGCGGATAAAATTGGTAGCGCTCAGGCACAGGGGCATAGGCCTTGACGTAGCTTTCAAGAATGGCCGTAGAATGCGGCAAATAATGGTAATAGCCATAGGTTTGATTGATCTGAACCAAACGCACCTTGAGGGGGGAATTCATCGTTTTGGCAAACCTATCAGTTCATTTTTTCTAAAATCAGCAGCCCATTCCAAAACGTGGGGTGTCCATTGTGGGCGGTGAAGCTGTCAAACACAATTTCATAGCGATGTTTGCTCTGGGAGATAAACTGCAAACTGGCGCTGTAGACATTGAGCCAATTGGTATCATCGATCAGGATATATGCGCCAGGCAGCAAAAACGGCTCTGCCAATTGCAGACCCGCTAATTGGGCCTCAAAATCATGGTCAGCATCGTAAATATAGAGCCCCAAGGGCTGGGTATGAATCTCGCTGAAATACCTGCGAAAATCCATTTCAAAAAAGTGATGCTGGGGGCTTTTGAGGCGTTCAAAGGCCGGGAGAAAGGTCTCTCGCGGGGCTCCACCTAAATCAAAGGGCGTGCTGCTGCCCACCAGATTGCAAAAATTATCCACCCCCAGACAGGTTTTTTCAGGGTTGCCCACCATGCCCGCAAAGAGGCTGAAGCCGCACCAGACGCCAATATTGAGAAACGCTGCCTCTGCGGGCATTTGACGGGCCAAGGCATGAATGATCGCGCCGATCGCAAAACTCGAAAGACGTGGCATAGAGAGCAGGGGGGCCAGGGTCTCTACAAAATAAGGGGCTTCGGCGGGCAGATAGGTATTGCGCACCTCAAACTCAATGGGAACGGGCAAGGCAATGTTGTCCATGGGATGGACCTGATGAAAGGCTATTTTTTGAATAAACTCACGGATTTCCAGCATTGCTTTGTTTCCTCATCCCCCTATAATACTATATGCCCGTCTTCGAAAAATTGCCCTACAATTTGCTTGTGGGTCCGCTGCACCAGCCTCTTTTGCTGGGGAAATATATCTTTCACCCCCAAATCCGGACCTTTGTCAACCTCAATGTCTGTGAGCATCCTGAGCTGACTTTTCCGCCGGCATCTTTGCAGTTTCATCACCCCCATTCAGGCACGCTCAAAGCGTTGCTGGCCCAGATTCCCGGCGATTGGAAACCCGATCTCATTCTCTGGTGGCACCATTATTCAGCCATTCCCCCAGATATGGCTGAGAGCCCCTGTCCCACCGTTTTGTTGATTTCAGATTCCCATGCCTATCTGACCACCCTGTTAAAGCAGGTGTTGGCCTTTGATTATATTTTGGCTGATCGGCCGACCCTCAAGGTCTTACAGTCTTATGGCATTCAAAACAGCGCTTTTGCAGCCTGTTATTCGTATGACCCCAGTCGTTATTTTCCCTTGCCTGAAACTGTGCGCGATATTGATATCAGCTTCATTGGGCGCTTTAACCTGCCACTCTATCCCCAGCGCAACCCGATCCTGACACAGCTACTGGCTTTGGCACCCAAATACAAGCTCTGTATTCGGGACAATGTCTATAATGCAGAATACAATCAGATTCTCAACCGCAGCAAAATTATGCTCAATTGGAGTGTGCGTGGCGAGATGAATCTGCGGGCCTACGAAGCTGCGCGCTGTGGGGCTTTGCTGTTTAGCGAAGAAGGCAATCTGGATATTCCGGCACTTTTACCGCCGGGAGAGGCCAGTGTGCTCTACCGAGCAGATAATCTCCTCTCCCAATTGGACTATTTTCTGACCCACTCAGATCAGCGGGAGCGCATGGCTCTCCGGGCCCAAACGCTGATTTTAGAACAGAGTTATGAAAAACAATTTGAGGCCCTTTTGACTCAGCTTCCCAGCCATTGGGGACAAAAAAAGAGGGCTTATTTGGGCCTGAAGCCAGTGGACCAAATCTTGAGCTATATTCGCAATTTGTGTTGCCATACCCTGGCCCATGTTCACCCTTTTGTCAGCATGTATCTGTATGAGCAGCTGAAGTGCTCTCCTGAATTGCAAGCAGAGCCGCGCATGCGCAATGCCTGGGGGGTTTGTCTGTTTTATACCCACATTTTTACACCGGCTGCTTTTGACCCCCGTTGGCCCCAGCCACTTGCGCTGTTTCGTCAACTCTCAATGCAAATGCCGAATAACCCGCTTGTCTGGGCCAATCGGGCCTGGGCTGAGGCCCACGCCCAAGACCCAGCCGCAGCTTGGGAAAGCCATCAACAGGCTTTGGCCCTGTTGTGTGCCCCAGATTATCAGGCCAGCCAATTGGCAGAAATGCAGGATTTTCTTCTGCCCTTTGGGGCCCAGGCCATGTATTTACAATGGCAACAGCAGCAGTTTCGCCTTGGCAATCAGCCAGAAGCATTGGCGACGGCCTTCAGGCACTTATTGCTTTGGCATGTGCTTTTGCTCGGGGCCGAGTTGGCGCTCTCTGCGGGCCGTTTTGAATATGCCCTGGCGGCCTATGAACAGGCCCAGGCCCTTCTGCCCGAATTGCACTTCCCCAGGGCCTTGGCGGCAGAATTGCTCAGCCAAATGGATCGGCCAAATGAGGCCATTGCCCTGTTTACCCAGTATCTGGCAGAAGACGCTTTGAATCATCGGGTCTGGCTGGGGCTGTTTGCCACTTTGGCCAAAGCTGAGCGCTGGTCAGAGCTGCAAGAATGGGCGGCGAAAGCGGCGTCTCTGGCGGATCTGGTTTCGTCTTTGGCCTGTTTAAAAGAACCCCTCGCAGCGTATGTGGCACAGGGAGAGAACCCTATTTGAGTGTGGTTTTAAACCAGGGGTTATAGAGATCTGCGCCCACCTGTTGGTTGGCTGTGCGGTTGGGTTGGGCCTTGTGACCCAGGTAGGCAGCCACAGCTTGCACAGGCAAGGGCAATTGTGCCGAAGGAGCGAGGTCTGAGGCATATTGGTCTACAAAATGGGTGTTCAAATGCCCTGCTTGAAATTCTGGGTGTTCGAGAATGGCGATCAAATAGCCAATATTGGTGGTCAAGCCCAGAATAACCGTCTCTTTGAGGGCCTGAATCAGGCGCTTGCGGGCGGCCTCCCGATCGGGGCCCCAGGCAATGAGTTTGGCCAACATCGGGTCGTAATAAGGGGTGATTTCTTGACCTGTAAATAAACCGGAATCGATGCGAATGCCTGGTCCCATCGGCCATTTGAGTTTCTGGATTTGGCCCGTGGTGGGCATAAATTGACGGTGGGGATCTTCGGCGTAAATCCGCACCTCTAGTGCATGGCCTTGGGCCTGCATGGTGGGCTGCGACCAGGGCAGTTTTTCTCCGGCGGCAACCAAAATTTGGGCACGCACCAGATCCAAGCCCAGAATCGCTTCGGTGACAGGGTGTTCGACCTGTAGGCGGGTGTTCATTTCCAAGAAATAAAACCGCTCCTGGGGGTCCAGCAACATCTCAATGGTCCCAGCATTGACATAGTCCACTGCCTGCGCTGCTTTGATCGCTGCCTCAGCCATTTGGGTGCGCAATTCTGGGGTCAGGGCCATGGATGGGGCTTCTTCGACAATTTTTTGGTGGCGACGCTGAATGGAACATTCCCGTTCAAACAGATGAAAGGTTTGACCATGGCTATCGGCCATAATTTGAAACTCAATATGCCTGACACTTTCAAAATAGCGCTCCAGAAAAACAGCATCGTCACCGAAGGCGTTCAGGGCTTCGCGTTTGGCACTGGCCAAAGCGCTCGGGAGTTCTTCGGCTTTTTTGACAATGCGCATACCTTTTCCTCCGCCCCCGGCAGAGGCTTTGACCAAAAGAGGAAAACCAATTTTTTGTGCTTCGGCCTGGAGGCGTTGCTCGCTTTGGTCGTCACCATAATAACCGGGCACGGTGGGCACACCCGCTTGATCCATGCAGCGTTTGGAGGCAATTTTGCTGCCCATCAATTCCATTGCAGCAGGGGAGGGGCCAATAAAAACAATTCCTGCTGCCTGACAGGCCTGGGTAAAGTCGGCATTTTCACTTAAAAATCCATAACCGGGATGAATGGCGTCGACCTGGCAGGATTTTGCTATCTCCAGAATTTTGGGGGTATTGAGGTAACTTTCGCGCACGGGGGCCGGCCCGACACAATAGGCCAAGTCAGCCATTTGCACGTGTAAGGCTTGGGCGTCTGCTTCGGAATAAATGGCCACAGGTGAAATTCCCATTTCGCGACAGGCGCGAATCACGCGCACCGCGATTTCACCGCGATTGGCGATTAAAATACGTTGAAAAGGAGGGCTTTTTGACATGGACTCATTATGCCACAATTGACAAAGATTGGATTTCGTCTGAGAGCGAGAATATGTTACAAATGTATAGCATCGCTTGATACTTGATGTGCCAGCCCAGCCTGAAAGGAACGTTCAACTACCATGTCCAAGTCCTGCCTGCGTCGATTATTTTTGGCTTCTGCCTTGCTTTTGGGGGCTGTGGGAAGCTTCCCCAGCTTGGCCCAAACCGCCGACACACAATCCGTTCAGAGCGTGCGTGAAAGCGTAGGAGCTGTGACCATTGACTGGAGCGAAGGGGTGGTCCGGGTGACCGGCACCGGGGCTCCACCGGATCGGGGGACGGCCTCCCAACGCCGTCTGATGGCCGAGCGAGCTGCGATTGCCGATGCCTATCGCCAATTGGGGGAGGCCCTCAATGGGGTGCGTGTCGATGCTGAAACGATTGTCAAAGACTATATCACCGAAAGTGACACAGTGCGTGTCAAAGTCAGCGCCATGATTCGCGGGGCCCAAAAGATTGACCGGCGCTTTCTCAGCGATGGCTCAATTGAAATTGACATGGTGCTCAAGCTTTACGGTCAACAGGGCCTGAGTGGCATTTTACAGCCCCAAAAAAATGCGGCCCCGCCCCCACCTGTGCCTGAAAAAATCAAACCCGATAGCAATCCGGGGGATTATACCAGTGTGATTGTGGATTGTCGTGGGCTCGGCTTGCAGGCGGCGATGAGCCCGGCCCTGCTCAACCAAAGTGGTGGCGAACTCTACCTTGGCCATTTGCCCGTTGATCCCGATTTTGTGATCGACAAGGGAATTATTGCTTATAGCACCTCTTTAAACGAGGCCCGACGCCATGAGCGGGCAGGCAATTTGCCCTTGATCGTCAAGGCCATTGGTGTCAGTGGCAATTTTAAAGCCGACGCCGTTTTGGCCGAGAAAGAGACCATGTTGGTGCTTGGACTCGAAGCCAAAAACAAGGTTCTCAGTCAGTCTCATGTGATCTTTGTGCTTTAGTTTGGATTCCCGTTGCCCTTTTTAAAAGGCAAAAGTAGCATCGCAAGGAGCTGAGACTGTTCCGCTCCTTGGTACTGGGCCAAGCCAAAGTCCATCTCTGTTTGGGGCTTATGTGCTTGGGCTCGGTAAGTGCCGCCCAGATGATCCCAGAGAGAGAGACCAAAGCCGTAATTGCTGTTGGTCTCGGCTGGGATTTGGGAGTGGTGAATGCGGTGTAAATCGGGGGTGATGATCCCCCTGCGCAGCAAGCTTTCCAGCCAAGCTGGCAGGCGAAAGTTGCCGTGGTTAAAAATCGCACTGGCGTTGAGCAGAATTTCAAATACCAGTATGGCCCCTGGTGACGGGCCCAGCGCCAGCACAGAGAAGGATTTGAAGGCCAATGAAAGCAGAATTTCGAGGGGGTGAAAGCGCAGCCCAGTGCTGGCATCAAAGCCTGGATCGGCGTGATGCACCCGGTGCAGCCGCCAAAACAGGGGCACGGCGTGAAAGAGCACATGCTGAAAATAGATCAAGAGATCAAAAACCACCACCGCCAGCAGCAACTCAAAGGTGACGGGCCACTGGACCTGATTCAGCAGCCCCCAGCCCTGGCTTTGGGTCCAGACCGCCGTTTGATAAGCCAGGGCCCCCACACTGAAGCGCAGCACCAGGCTGTTGACCAGGGTTAAAGTGAGATTGTTCCACCAGCGGGGGGCCGCCAAAAAGCCCTTTCGGACGGGTTTGAACGCTTCGATCAGGGTGATCAGTGCAAAGACCAGAGCAAAACTGCCCAGCCGCAAAACTGTTTCAATCTCCATGGCGTTTTTCCTGTTTCTTTGCTTTGTTTGGCAAGACCCATTCCAGTGAACAGGTTTCTGCTGCATTTAAGACCTCAACCCAAGTCCAACCACCGCCCTGTTTGCGATAAACCGTAAGTTGGGCGTTTCCCCGTTTGCTGCAGTGCCCGATTTGGGCGCGGCCATCCAGGTCATTCCTCGTCGTTTGGGCCCATTGGGCTGAAGCCACTTCAAACAGCGCTTCAAAGCGCCATTCTCCACTCTCGGCCCGGAAGTGGCATTGGCCCATCTGCTGACTGTTTTGGAACTGCCATTTGGGTGTCAGGGGTCCCCATTCAAAGTGTTTGCCGCGGTAGCAGAGTACAAAGGTCTGAGATGGCAGTTTAAACGGGCCCAGGTTCAGACTGCTGGAAATCCCTTCCAAGTGGGTCTCAGCGTCTTCGAGAAAGGTATTGCAATGAACCCAAACCCAGCTTTGGGGGTGGGAATTTCCCCAGATATGGCCCAACATGCCGGGCTCTTGATCCAATCTGTAGGTCTGTCCGTTGAGCCTAATTTTTCCAGAGCAGAGCAAATGGGGCATCGGTGTACAAAAACGCCCCCCTGGTAGCGGTCTGGGCAAAGCCGGAAAACAGGGCTCTGGGCCACTCTCAAAGTCAATATCCCAGTGCAGACTTTGGCCATTTTGGCTGAGATACCCCAAGGCCCCCTGAGAGCGCAGCCAGGACTTGCCTGTCTGCACAAAGAAGAATTTGTCTGAATTGCGGACCGAATCGAGGGGGTAGGCCTCTCGAAAAACCTGGGGTGGGGCTTGGTGGCTAAACCACAGCCCCCACAATTCGGCGTAAGCGGGCCTTTGCCGTGGACGCACAAGGGTATGGCGGCACCAGAGCGCGGCATCCTGATCGGGCAAATCGATCAGGTAATACCAGGCTTCGTGAAATGGCTGGGTGGTCTGAAAGAAAAACGGGCGATTGGCGCTGTCTAACTCTGAAAATTCAGTCAATGTTTAGGGCTTATCAGATTTGGGCTTGGTTAAATCTACGCCCCCAGATTTGGCGTTTTCAACCCGTTTTTCCATGTCTTTTTCGAAGCCCTTTAAAGGGGGTTCGTCTTGTTTTTGGCGTTCACTTTGCACTTTTTGGGGCAAAGGGGTCTTGTCTTCGGGGTTGGGCGTGCTGAAATAAAAGGTGTAAACACCATAGGCCAGAGCCCCCAGCACAACCACCCAAAACAGGATACTACCGACTGTTTTATTCATGGTGGAGTTCCTTCAATTTGGCTAAGATTCTCTGTGTATTATTCACCATATTCAAAACTGTATCAAGGGCAGATATCACGGTATACTTAATCATTACTTTGATAAGGACCTTTCACATGGCTGAGTCTCAAAGCCGTGCCCAGGCCTGGCAGCGGCTTTTTACACAAAAAGGCTGGTTGCAGGGCAAGCAAATCCATACTCCCCCAGATATTCGTGTTTATCTCTACTTTCCACCCGCTACCACGGATATCAACTCAATTCAGTCGATTTGCTTGGAGCATGAATTTCAAATTACCGATGATTTTATTATTTACCGCTCGTCTCCCCAGGAAGAAGAATATTATCTCTGGGAAGACATTCAGTCGATTCGGATTACCACCAATTCCCGCAAAGGTTTTCGCTGAAGGAACAAAATTGTGCCAATCACCACCTCTGTAGGTAGATCCATTTATTTCTTTTGCTCAGGAGTGCGTCATGATATCTAAAAAGCTCTCGTTCAAATTGCTTGCCCTGGCTACGTTGATGCCGGTGGTCTGTTTTTCTTGGACCCATTCTGCCCGCAGTGCCCAACAAGGTTTAACCCGGCCTCTGGGCACAGGCACGATCAATTGGAGTTCTTCGATGATTCGTGTCACCGGATCGGGTGCTCCGCCAAGCAAAGGCAGTGCCGCACAAAAACGCCTGATGGCCAAGCGGGCCGCTCAGACCGATGCCTATCGCCAATTGGCAGAAGCGGTCAATGGGGTTCAGGTTTTTGCTGAAACCACCGTGAAAAATTTTGTGACTGAAAGTGACGTGATCCGTATCCAGGTGCAAGCGGTGATCAAAGGGGCCCGTCCGGTGGGCCCCGTACGCTATCTCTCTGACGGCTCTGTTGAGATGGATGTCGAAATGCCCGTTTTTGGGACCGATGGCTTGGCCCAGGGATTGGATTTTGGCAAAACCCTGCAGAAAGAACTGAATAAACCCTATAGCATGGTGGATGGCCGTCTGGCTTTTATTGGTCCGATTTTAAGTGAGCCAGGCCAGGTGCGCCCCCCGCTTCCGCAGCGCGGACAGCGTTGGCAACAGGCCCAGGGCAAAGCCTATACCGGTCTGATTATCGACGCCACAGGCCTTGGTGCAGAACCTGCCATGGGGCCTTTTATTATTGGTGCTGCCAAGCGCATTCATCCCAGCAACGCGATCGGGATGGATCCCAACTTGATTGTTCAGCAGGGCCCTGTTCACTATGTCGAAGACCTCGACGAAGCCAAGTCTGACAGTGATCGTTTGGGGGGCAATCCACTGGTGATCGAAGCCAAAGCAGCCCAAGGCAAACCCACCAATACCGATATCCTGCTCGATGACAGCGCTGCCAAAAAGGTGCTGGAAGCCAATCAACAGGGGCATTTTCTTGAGGGTTTGAAGGTGGTGTTGGTGATATGAGGCCTTTTTACCAAGCCTGTTTGGGCCTTCTGCTTTTGGCTGGGCCAGTGGGTTTGCTCTCTGGGGGACCTGTCCTGCCTGTGGCCCAGGCCAAATCTGTTGCCAAACCACAGCTTAAATCCTTGGCGCAGATGTCCGAAGCTGAGATCGATCTTTGGCTCAAAAGCCACAAAGGCCAATCCTTTGTGCAGCGAATTGAAGCGGTTTCGGAGCGGGCCCTGGGCACCCCCTATTTTTTGGGACCGCTGGGGGAAGGCCCCTCGGCCCCCTATGATCAAAAGCCTTTGGTGGATTTAAAACGGGTCGACTGTGTCACTTTTTGTGAGCAGACCTTGGCTTTGGCCCTGAGTTCCAGTTACAAACAGGCGGTGCAGACCCTGCAAAAAATTCGCTATGACAAAGGCGAAGTCAAAATGGAGTGCCGCAATCATTATTTTATGGCCGATTGGATTCCGCACAATGCCTGGTTGGTTAAAGATATTTCTGCTCAATTGCCGGGGGCGCACAAACTCACCCGCACAATCAGCCATCAAAATCTCTTTGCCAGTCAGGGGTTTAAGGGTATTCAGGTCCGTCAAAAAGATCGCACGCTGTCCATCAGTTATATTCCCGAAGATCAACTGGAGAAGGCTTTGCCTCACTTGCAGTCGGGCGATGTGGGCGTCTTGATTCAGGATTTGCCCGGCATCTTTGCTGCCCATACGGGTTTGGTGATTAAAAAGGGCGACAAGCTCTTTTTGCGCAACGCCACCTCACTGGAGCCCCGCCAGGTAGTGGATACCCCCTTTGCGGATTTAATCGTCTCTTTGAAAAAGAGCAAGCGTCTGATTGGCATGAGTTTTGCCCGGCCTCACGCCCAGCCCAAACCATGAAAAAGGGGCTTTTAACAGGGGTGTTCTTGGCTCCGATCTTGGGTCTGTCTTTGACTGTGAGCGGGGCTCAAGCTGCCCCCCCCCATGCGGCAGTCCAATTGGAGCAAACCCTGCGCCTCGAAAAAGAACTCAAAGGGCCAAAACCAGTCAAAGCAGAAACAGCCCTGTTTAATTTGCTGCGTGAAAACCCCGACAGCGTGCTCAAGCCCTATTGGTTGCATTTATTGGCGGGGATGCGCACCACCCAGGACGACCCACGCAATTATCTGCGGGGTCAAAAATCCCTGAGTGCGGCTTATTATGCTTGGCGGGTGGTACAAACCCCGATACAGTTCTGCAGCCGCGATTGGGAGGTCTTGGTTCGACTGTTGCCGCACGCGCCTGTTGCGCCTGTGATTTCGGATTCATCGCTTTTGCAGAAGCGTTTGCATTGCACCCAGTCTTTAAGTTCTGGCGAGCAATTGGTCTTGGCCCGCTGGCTCAAAGAGCAGAACTATCCCTGGTTGATCCCCGCTGTGCTCAAAGAAAACAAGACCCCCGAAGCCCATGTTGAAAAAGCAATGGCCCTGATGGCTGAAGACAAATTTGCCCAGGCCTATCCGCTCTGGCAGACCTTGCTCAAACAGGCGGGCAATCGCCCTGGACGCCAAGAATGGCTCTTGCAGGCTGGAATTGCGCAGTCCCGGCTGGGGCAATTGAGTCAGGCGCGCCAATGGTGGAGCCAGATTTCTAGCAATGACCGCGTTTATTATCCTGAGGTGCTCTGGCAAGAAGCGCAGGCTGCCCGGCGCAGAGATCAGAGTGCAGAAGCCGCTCATTATCTTCGGCGCTTGAGCGACCAATACCCGGAGCACGCCCGCAGTTCCGAAGCCCTCGGCACACTGTTGCGTTATGCTTTTCCGACTTTTCAGCCCGCCCCAGTGATCGCCTTGACCCGCCGTTTGCTGCAATACCATCCCAACTCAGAAGAGGCCCCCATGGCCCGCTATTGGCTGGCCCGTGCGCTGACGGTCCAGGGTGGCCAGACTGCTGAAATACAGGCACTTTACCAAAGTCTAACGCAAGGGCCGATCAATTCGTATTACACCCATTTGGCCGCCTGTCGTCTAAAAGGGGATGCCTGTTTTCAGCGTTTGGCCTCCGATTTAAACTATCAGGCCCCTGAACTGGCGATTTTTAGCAAAGAACCCCTTTTACAGGCGGTGGCAGAAAGGCCTGACCCCAAAATTTTGGAAACCATTTTGCCTTGGCTCGAACTCAGTGCTGAGCAGCAGGCTCTTTTACATTCTTACGCCTTTCTCAAACGGGGCAATTATTTTCGTTCGATTCGCACCCTTTGGCGGATTCCCAGCCGGGATCCCGAAATGCTGCGCCTGATGTATCCCCTGCATTACCAAACACCCATGAAAAAATATGCGGCTTTCTACCAATTGCCCCTCACCTTGGTTACTGGTTTGACCTGGCAGGAGAGCATGTACAAAGCGGATATTCGTTCCTCTGCGGGCGCGACAGGGCTGATGCAATTGATGCCCGCGACGGCCCGCGAGGTGGCCGCCAAAGCGGGGTTGAAAAATTTTCAGCAAAGCCAATTGACCCGGCCTGACATCAATATTCAGTTGGGAAGCTTTTATTTGCGCGAACAGCTCAACCGCTGGCAGGGGGAATTGATTCCCACCATTGCCTCTTACAACGCCGGTCCCGGTGCTGTGGGACGTTGGCGGCAGCAATTTGGCAAAATTGCCACTTCCTTAGACGAAGAACTCTTCATTGAGCGGATTCCCTACGAGGAAACCCGCCGCTATGTGAAACAGGTCTTTAGCCATGCCTGGGCTTATGCCTGGCTCTACGGGGCCTAAACGCGCTTAAAATTGTTTGACCTTAAAATCAATTAAAATTGTTTGACCTTAAAATCAATCGAAGGGAGCGAACCTTCGAGGCTGTCCAAACTGAGTTTCTCTTGGTTTTTGCCGTTGCTTCTTTTGGATTCCAGCTCTTTTTGTTTTTCGAGCAATTCACCCAAGCGACCCAAAAGAACCTGGGTTGAGAGGGTGTCGGTGGGCATCATTTTGGGGGGAATGCCACTGTTCCAACGGCTCGCCAAAACTTTGGCATCGTTGGCACTTAATCCCCGCTTGATATTTTGCAGCGAAATTTGGTAAAAGCGAATGTGGTATTTAAAGACCTTGAGGGTATCTTTTGAGATTCTCAGCCATTCCCGAATCGGTTTGCTCTTGGGGGACATGGACGAGGCTTTGCCAAAATTGGCGATCGAGACCGAAATTGCTTTTTGGGCTTCTTCCAGGGCGCGGATGCGCAAGGCGATATGGGCATGTTCAGGACCATATTGCAAGATATCACGGGGTTGAATCCGCGATTTGATCAGGCCCTGCTGCTCTACTCTGAGGATATAGGTATCTTTGGTGTAGGTGCTTTTGATTTTGTTGGCCGCCTCAAAAATGCTGGTGGCGAGATAATAACTCTGCACCCCAGTGAGAAAGGCATCGTGGGCCACTTGGTTGTTTTTGGTTTGGCCGGTGATCGAAAGTGGGTATCTGGCTTCGAGCTTTTTGCGCTCGGCTTCTTGTTCGGGCGATTCTTTGGGGGCATCTTCTTCTTCTGAAGATGATTCGTTTTCAATATCTGCATTGAGGTTGGAACCGGTCAAAGCGCCTTTGACCGTGCGTTCAGCAAAGGAGGCCGGGGCAACGCTCCAAGACACGGCCAGAGCCAAAGTCAGGGAGAGCGAGAAGAGGTGCAGCGATTTTTTCATGTTTTTTCAAACTCCTTCACAATCAGGATCATCATACCCAAATCCGGCAGATGAATCAAGCCATATCTTATTTTTATCCAAGTGACTCAGTTTCAGCTCACAAGGTGCTGAGGTCAATTTCAAGCGATTCTCGGGCCAAATAAGACTCTGGGAAAATGGCCTGGGCTTCACTTTCCATCTGGATCAGCATCTGATCCGAATGCAGCGGATCGTGGTGGTAGAGCATTAAGCGTTTCACTCCCGCCATGGCTGCAATCTGGGCTGCTGCCGTATGGGTGCTGTGCCCCCAGCCTGTTTTGGTTTGTAACTCGTCGGGGGTGTATTGTGAATCGTAAATAAAGATGTCACAGTTTCGGGCAAATTCCACCAGGCGGGGATCGAGGCTCTCAAGGGTGTATTCCATGTCGGTGGCATAAACCACGCTGTGTCCTTCGTGTTCAATCCGAAAGCCGTAAACGCCCCCCGGATGGTTAAAGGCGCAAGAGCTGATCTTCAGGCCCGGTTCCAGTTCGATGGTCTCTTCTTGAAGTTCAATAAATTCAATTCGGGCACCCATTTGATCCAGCTGAACAGGGAAGTATTGGTAGTTCATCTGGCCTTTAAGCACGTCTTCGAGACGCTCTTCGGCTTTGCTGGCCCCATAGACCTTGAAGTGATTATTGGCAATAAAAGCGGGCGAGAAAAAGGGAAAACCCTGGATATGGTCCCAATGGGTATGAGAAAGGAAGACGTGCCCGGTCAGATTTTGGGCCCGTTTATTGCGCACCATTTCATTGCCCAAGAGCCGGATTCCTGTACCCGCATCGAGAATAATCAGTGTATCAGTGGAGGGAATTACCTGTACGCAGGAGGTATTTCCGCCCACATCCATGGCTTCTTTCCAAGGGGTGGGGATGGAGCCCCTAACACCCCAAAACCTGACTTTCAAAGTACACCTCTATTATTCATGATTTAGTTTTAACTATTCTGCCAGAATTTCTGGCAGTTGGATGTGTCAAAAGAACGCTTTGCTTTTAAAATTGCGAAATAGGAGAAGGTGCGACGTTTTTTTATTATACCTGTTTCGTCTCAGGATCAATGCATAAATCTGCAAAATAGCAAAAAAGCACAACAAAAAAAGGCTCAAAAAAGCCGGTACGAGCAGCAGATCACGATTGCTTAAACGAGATCCTCAACGAGATCCGCGCAAGCTCAAAAGAGCTGGCGAGAGTCTTTCTCCTGGCAATTGCACGCCGGGTAAACTGGCGATTTCTTTTAAATTGTCGCCAGCGGTGAGTGCTTTGAGGAAGGCCAGCAGATCCGCTTTGTCTTCGCCACTGAGGTTGAGGGGGTTCATTTCGTTGGAAAGATAGGGATTGGGAATGCCGCCCTTGGCATAAAATTCGATGACCTCTTCGAGACTGCGCAGGGAACCATCGTGCATATACGGCCCTGTCAATGCAATATTGCGCAGGGAGGGCGTGCGGAAGGCGCCTGTGTCTTCGGCTTGGCGTGTCACTTCAAAGCGGCCCAGATCGGGTTTTGGCTGATTCATGCCCACGCCCAGATTGTGAAATTTATTGTCGGTGCTCTGCAGGCCTTTGTGGCAGGTCGCACAATGGGCCTGTCGTCCGAAGATCACCATCCCGCGCTCCTGATCGGGGGTGAGGGCACTCATATCCCCGTCGATATAGCGATCATAGGGGGTGGGCTTTTGGCTTAAGGCCCGTTCAAAGCTGGCCAAGGCCTGGGCGATGCCCTGGGGGGTAATGCCTGTGCCAAAGGTCTGTTGGAACTTGCTGCGATAATAAGGCATCTCACCCAGTTTACGCACCACGTTCTCCAATTTTTCGTTCATTTCAATCGGATTTTCGATGGGACCGAGGGCCTGTTCTTCGAGACTGGCTGCCCGACCATCCCAAAATTGGGTTTTGTACCAGGCGGTGGTGTAGATCGTGGGCACATTGCGGTGCCCCCGTTGGCCATTGACGCCCGCAGCATTGGCTTCACCGTTGGAAAATCCGCGTTGGGGCTGATGGCAGGTGGCGCAGCTCATTTGGTTATTGGCAGAGAGACGGGGCTCAAAGAAGAGCCGAAAACCCAATTCAACTTTGGCTTGGGTCAGGGGGTTTTGGGGCGGAACCGGCACATCGGGAAAAATCTGCTTGCTTGAATTTTGCGAGAACCTTTGCAGGGTTTGGTGCGGTAGCGCAGAGCCGAAGGGTTGTTGAGGCAGGCCTTGGCAAGCAGCCAAAAGCAAGAGTGCCGTGGGGAAAAGGTGTTTGAATGAGAACATTGGCGCTGCTCCTGACCTCAAATGGGCCTGCAAATGGGCCTGCAAAATGGTGTGCTGAAAATTAATTTAATCTTATTATAACACAAACTTAATAAACTCTTGCCTGTAGAGGCACGGAAAAAAGCCTGTGCCTGTGTTTAAATAATTTGTGTTTAACTCTGCACAAACAAAATACAGTCAGGGGGTGTCTATGGGTTTGCGGGTCTTGATCAGCCGTCTCATCGCCGTGTTTTTATGGGGCTTTAGCCGCCTGTTTTATCGCTTTGAAACCCGCTGGATCAATCCCCCTTCTGCTGCGCTTTGGCGGGAGATCCGCGTCTTTGCCTTTATGCATCACACCAGCTTGATGGAGCCGCTTTTCTTTGGGGCTTTTCCTCTGTCCTTTCTCTGGTGGGCAGCAGCCAAAGCCCGGATTCCAGGGGCCGACAAAACCATGAAACGGCCGATAGTGGGCAAATTTTATCAATTTTTTTCGCCCAATACAATTGCGATTTCACGCAAACGGGATGCGTCTTGGGAGCAGTTTTTGGTGGGTGTTAATCCGGATGTTTTGGTGGCATTGGCCCCAGAAGGTCGAATGATGCGTCCCAATGGGCTTGATTCTGAAGGCAAAGCCATGAGTGTGCGCGGTGGCATTGCGGATATTTTGCTGCGCATGGGCAAGGGCAAAATGCTTCTGGCTTACAGTGGCGGTTTGCACCATGTCAATCAGCCTGGCCAAAAGGGGTTTCGGCTCTTCCAAACCCTGCGTATGAATTTTGAGTGGCTGGAGATTGCGGATTATCTTCACGCTTTTGCCACGTCTGAACCCAGCCATCTGCGCGTTTTGGTGGCCCGCGATCTCGAAGCCCGGCTGGCTTTGCACAAGCCTGTTTCTCAGGCTTAAAACGGCCAGACATCTGAGATAGACGTATTCTCGACATTTCTGCTATACTTCGGGTTAATTTCGGTGCAGGTTTATAACTCCCAATGAAACAAGTTGAGAAGGTACTGGTGGGGCTGGGTGAACTGGGCTTTTTTGCGGGCCGCATGTTCAGATCGCTTTTTTCTGCTTGGCCTGATCCACAATTGGTGCTGCTGCACATGTATAAAATTGGGGTCGAAACGCTGCCCGTTTTAATTGCGGTCTGTGTTTTTGTGGGCACCAATATTGCCTTGGTCGGCTATCATATTTTTAAAAGCTTTGGTGGCCAGCAATTTTTGGGTGCTTATGTTGGGCTGAGCTGTGTGCGTGAATTGGCACCCATTTTAACGGGGGCCATGATGGCGGCCAAACCCGGCACCGATATCTCGGCCACCATTGCCACCATGCGCGTCAAAGAGCAAATTGATGCCCTTGAGGTCATGTCTGTAGACCCCTTTCAGTTCTTGATTGTGCCGCGCCTGATTGCTTTTATTTTTGCGGCTCCGCTTTTGGTGCTCTTTGGGGCTTTTTTCTCGGTGGCTGCAGGCTATTTTGTTGCGGTTTATCAATTGCATCTGAATTCGGGGCAGTTCTTGAATGATGTGCGCAATTACGTGCTTTTGCAAGATGTCTTTAATGGCATGCTCAAAGGGGGGCTTTTTGCCATTGTGGGCTGTGTTTTATCCTGCTTTTTTGGCTTTTATTCCCAGCCAGGCCCCAAAGGGGTGAGCCGGGCGATCAACCTCTCGGTGGTCACCATTGCCAGTTTTATCGTGATTTTTATCTTTTTTCTGACGGCGGCGATTTATGGCTGAATACGCAGTCGATTTTAATCATGTTCACAAGGCGTTTGGCTAACAGGTGGTGCTCAACGATGTCTCCTGCCGGATAGTAAAGGGCAAAACCAC
>JBFWRL010000067.1:0-26434 GCA_050248915.1 Candidatus Sericytochromatia bacterium | reverse complement strand
CCCGGTCGCCCTGGGCAACATTGCGAATCGTGGGATTCAACAATTGCACCGAGAAAGAGGCGGGGGCACTCTGACCAGCTACACTGCGCTCCAGGCGGCTGGGGGCTTCCCAGTTTGAATTTGAACTCAGCACATTGAAGGTGCCGATATCAAAATCACTGGCCATCAGTTGCACTTTGTAGTTATTGCCCAATTTTATGCTGGATGGATGGTCGGTGCCAAAATCGGGATAGGTCAATGACGTGCCGAGGGTATACGCTTCCCAACGGAAGGTTTGAGCTGTCTCACCCTGAACGTCCAATTGGTAGCTATTGACACTGGTTTGCTTGTTCCAGCCAATGGTGGGCGTCAAATCACTGGTTTTAAAATGGGTTTTGTTCAGGTCGGTAAAATTGGTCTCATCACCAATGCGGTTAAATACCGGCGGCGGCAAGAAGGTGCGGGTAACTGTATTATTGAGCTGAATATTCGGCACAATAATATCGCTGCCTTTGAGCGAGGTGCCACTGTGGGCTTCCAGGGTAAAGGTCGTATTGGACAATTTAGGTACACGGACCACCTGGGTGACGGTTGCAGAGGTATTGTTGGTGTATTTTGCCACCAGCACCCGGCCTCCATCAGGGAGGTTGATATAGACATGCATAACAGCGCTATTGAGGCCACTGTCAGCGGCTGCAGTGAGATTGACCGTGATCTGACCAAAGGCCTCAGGGCTAACCAAATGGTTCAAAGAAAGGACCAATTCTGTTGCTTTGAGGGCGGGAGCCTTGGCTGTATCACTGCTACTCGGGGTGGCTGTTGGCACAGGCTGCGGGGGAGGGGTTGGCACAGCCACATTTGGGCTGTAGCCGTACTGGGTCAATTGCAAGAGGCTGCCAACGCTTTCAAAGACGCCAGAGAAAAGAGTTCCCTGGGTGCTGGAGCGGTTGGCTTTGACCCGAACATTCATGTTGTAGCGGCCTGTGAATTTGTCGGGGGTGACGGCTGCTGCTTTGCTTTGATTGGCATCTGCAAACACAACAAACGAATCGCGTCCGTTCTGGTTCAAATTGGTCACACCGCCATTAAAGCTGAAGGTCTCTTGACGATAAAGGGGGCCTTCTGCCAAAGGGTTGAGGTGGACATCACGATTGGTACCCGGAGGTACATCCGTGACCGATGAGGCTGTATAACCTTCAAAACCAGCAGAGATACTGACCAATTTATCAAACTCTTGGGTTGTGGCGTAAAAACCATTGGTATCGGTGGTCAGGGAGAGAGACTCATCAATTTTAACGCGGGCGTTTGCCAAGGGCTCAAAGCGCTCTGTTTTGATATTCCAGCCCAAAACTTTGCCTTTGATGATCGATTTGACAATCGGTTGGGTTGCTGTCAATTGTCCGCTGGCCTGAATAATGGGCAGGGGGTTAGCTGCGATTTGATTGTCGATATCAGGAGGCAAATTGGGCAAGAAAGGGGTAGCCGTTGGAACCGGTAAAGGGCCGTCAATGCCAGGGTTTGAGGACGCTATTGCGCCAAAAGGCCCTGATGGCGAAGGGATGGCGATCGGGCCGTTGGGCGAGCCACCTGCCGGCGGCAGAAAAACGGGCAGAGTAGAAGCCAACGAAGAGGGCAAGCCAACAGGGGTGATGGCCCCAGTGCTATTTTCTTTTGTATTCACCAGGAACGGAACCGTACAGCCGACGCTCAGCGCCAACCCGCAAGAAACGAGAACCGACTGAATATGTTTTCTGTTCATTACCAGGCCATATCCTTATGCAATTTGTAGACAATTCCATTGCCGCCACTGAAAACCACAAAGTCGGAGCCGCCTCCGAGCTGAACGGGGAAAGACTCAGCCCGCTTGGGCAACTCGCCTTTGGAGTTGGGGACAGTAATGGGAAACACATCGTTGAGACGTTCTGAGTTTGCATCCAGGGGAAGCAAAACCCGGTTGATGGCAATACCTGTATTGCCACTGGGATCGGTATCGATCGCCAGGAGTTTGTCATTGGGCAAAACCAGCGGGCCAGAACGGGAGGCTGCTGTCAGAGACAAATTGCTTTGATCCAGACGGGCAGACTGCAAGACGACAAATTTGGCCTCATCTTTGAAGCGCGTGTCATCTGCGTAATTCAGTTCAAAAACCGCATTTCCATGTTGCAGATAGACATGTTGGGCATTGCCTCTCAAAACGGGAGCCGAAAGAATATTGGCACTTGAATAAGAGAGGGAAGATACCACACGTCCGTATGCGGCGGTATTTGCATCAATAATTTCGACCCGATCGCCCGAAGCGGGGGCATCGATTAAAGCGCTGTTCAATCGAACACGGCGGGTGGCTGCTGTTACGGTTGCAACGATCCCATATTCATAGCGGCCACGCAAACTGTTGTTATTGTGTGTGACCCGAACCATCTGACCAGGGCTGAATTCAGCGATACTGCCCAATTCGAACTCAATGGTAGAATTTGTGCTCCCCATGACCCTATTTTGGATTTTTTCGAAAGCCACGAACTTCTCGGTGTGTAATTTGTCTTGGACAGCGGCTCGGATGGTTCCACCGGGATCTGGGATGGTGACTTGATAGACAATTTTCGCTGATTCAGTTGGGATTTTGCCATCATCACCCAAGGCAATTTCAATGCCTTTGTGGCGATTGGTGCCCGTTGCATCTTTATCGCAACTGGCGTTGCTGGAAGAACAAATAACGGCGGTAGGTGTGCCGGGCAAGCTGGAGAAGACCAGATTATCGCCCTCTGCCAAACCATCGGTGCTTCCTACTTTGAACTGAAAGACCTGATCCGCACCAGTGGCAGTGGCCGTAGGGGCCGGTGTAGGGGTGGCATCCGGTGACGGCAAGGGTGTCGGGCGAACAGCATAATTAACGACGCTGATCGTTTCCCCACCTATCAAAAAGGGATCCGGGGTTGGCGACGGCAATGGGAACAATTTGTCTTCTTTGATGGTGACTTTGCCTGTGTCGTCAATCTTGTCGATGGTTCCATAAAGGTTTAAGCCCGATGACGTAATAATCCGTAAAAAGTCATTGGATTTAAAGCCAAAACGCTGACCAAGAGCAAACTCTTTGTCGGTGGGTTTGGGGGCCCTTTCGAGTGTGGTGACAGGCAAAGTGCGATTGGCAACATTGGGCCCCAAGACCCGTGTGGGCGGAAAGCCTTTGAGGGTTTTGATTTCGAGCAGGGGACTCTGGGAAGCCAATGACATATTGGTAGTATTGGACGCATCATTTAAGCGAACTTTGTAAAGTTGAGAGCCACAGGGGGCAATGGCTGCATCTAAAGCGCTGTCAACAGCTACTGCAGCTCTCACCTGGCACCCTTCACTGCGGGGCAAAGTCGTCAAATCGAGGGTCGAAACAACGGTACCATTGTCCTCGCGAATTTTGTAAAATTTGCCCTCTTCTGAGCCAATATAAATGTGTTTATTGACACCCGTCACAACTGGAGAGGCCTTAAATTTACCGGTATTCGAACTGCTCACTACTTTGGGAGCATAACTTTGGGTAAATGTTGTGCCATTGAAGGTATATTTGTAAATCTTACCTTCTTTGCTGCCTGCCAGATAAATATTATCGGTGGCGCCAGAAATAATCCAAGGCGAGGTAAATTCAAAATTTTCATTGACAACATCAACAAAGCTCCGTACCAAGCCGGTATCCGCATTGATGGCGTAAAGACGGCCGGTATTGGCCAAGGCATAAACCGTGTTGACGCCTCCGGCTGCGCCGATGGCGGGAGATGTGCCAATAAAGCGGGCGTTGTTATCATGCAAACTCAGTTCCCAGATCATTTGCCCATTGACATTGAGGGCAAAAACATTGGTTGAGGCAGAGCTTCCCGTTAAATAATAGGAGTTGGTTCCGATAATGGCTGGGGTATTGGGGAGATACTCAACATTGTCAGAACCCGGCAGATTTTTGGCGAATTCGCTGCTTAAGCCGCCTGACGTGCTGGCGGACTTTGAACCCTGCTCAATGGCGGGGCTACTCAAATTTGCCTTGACCGAATCGGAAAAAGCTTGGGTGCGGAAATGTGTTGAACTGCCAACAATGCGATCACTGGTCCAATCAAAACGATAGAGCGATTGGGGCAGATTGCGGGCTTGGGGAAGTGGGGCCGAAAGCGGGGCTGCCGCCTGTAACCCATTTGAAACGGGTTTGACCTGTTTCAAGATGTCAGGGCCAGCAGCTACGCAACCAACAACTGCCAATGACACACTGAGAGAAAAAGCTACCAATGCAGTACTTTTCATGGGGAGATATCTCAAACCAACCATTCGTCATTTACCTCAAGTTTGATACCGCCGGTCCGGAGCCAGACGCAGGTGTCAGATTCGGAAAATCCTGATTTCTTTATGGTCTTTCTTTAACTGTCACGAAGCAAGCATTACTCTAATACGAGTATATCAATGCCAGACAATTAGCCAATCCACATAACACAACTATACACAATTTGCAGCAAAAACCCATATAACTAATTTGCCGATTTAATGTAATTTTAAAATTTTTAAAATAAAAACCCAGCAACTTAATGTTTAATTAACGCTTGTTTTAAAGTCGTGAAAAAAAATATAAATTTATGATTGTATTTGATTCATTAATTTATTTTGGTATTATTTTTTTTATTTTATTAAATATGATTAATTATACTCTGATTAACTCTGTAAATAATATAAATACCATTTGTGATCTGGCTCTGCTGACTGAGAAAAAGTGTGAGCCGGGGATGAAAACACAATTTGCCAGAGTAAAAATTGGAGACGTGGCTTGACCCATCATCTGGCGAAAAAGCCTGTGCTCTGTGATAGGATACTATTCAGAAGTACCCTGCACATTGGTGCAGAATCCTCGTGTTTTGAGCCTAACCCTTGTAAAGGTTGAAACCCCCTTCTGGTGCGGCCGTATACCTCTGCGTTGAGGAAACTTTAAGCACTGGAGAGGTTTCTGTTATTGTTTTGGAGCATTGCTTCATAAACAGCTTGGTTTTGCGCTGTGCGGGGTGCTTTTTTATTACGTCTGTGCGAATGATTTCTAAGCTATCAAAATACCTGATTTCACCTTATTTTATGCCCAAATTACCGATTCGTTTTAGCCTGTCCTCTCCCGAAGAGACCTTTCAATGGGGAGTGTTGCTGGCCAAACACAGCCATGATTTGCCTCCTGTTTGGCTGCTCAACGGAGAATTGGGAAGTGGCAAAACCACTTTTGTGCAGGGTCTTGCTGCTGGTTTGGGAATCACCGAGCGTTTGACCAGTCCCACTTTTGCCTTGGTACACGAGTACCATACCCCTTTGGGATTGTTTCTCTGTCATTTTGATCTTTATCGCTTGAACAGTGCTGAAGAGGTTTTCGAGTTGGGACTCGAAGACTATCTATTGCATCCACGTTCTTTGTGTCTGTTTGAATGGGCTGAGCGTTTTCCGGACATTTTTCCAGCAGACAGCCTAAAAATTCAGTTTACCCATGCCGAGCAGGGCCGAAATGCCGATCTCTATTTGCCTGCTGGCTGTGTTATGCTTGACGAAGTTTTCAAAAAAGACTGGCAATTGCGGTAAAAACGATGACCTCGGCACCCAACTCTCCAACCCCTTCCTTTGATTCTCAAAGCTTGGACCAATTGATGATGGCTTCTCAGCCTGCTCTGGCCAAGGCCTTGGAATTGTCTGCTGTGGGGATTTCCAGTATTACGCATTCTCTGGACGAAGACGTGACATTTATTCTGGATAATCAGGAAGAGGTCGTCTTGCGCTTGAAAGAGATCAGAATTGAATATTCCGAGAATTTGGTTTCGGATTTGATGCTCTATGCCCGTTGTGATTTTAAAAATGTGTTGATTCTGGCCAAAAAATTAAACATGAAGATGGGCGCTTTTAGTTCCCATTTTACGGTTGTTTTAAAAGGGCATCCCGAATTTGTTGAAACCTTCAACGATCAAATTATTCAGATGAAAGAACCCGCTGATTTCTTTGAAACCCTGGATGAGATTAAACGCCCCATTTTTCTCAATTTAAACCATTATATTATTGCCCGGATTTCTGATTAAGCCATGAGGTCTTTGTGGATCAGAGTGCTTATGACTCTTGGCTTGGCCTGTTTTTGCTTGCCATTGGCGGGACTGGCCGCTCCACAGCGAACGGTGGAAGTGCTTGCTGATGAGGTGGAAATGGACCTCGAAACAGGGCACACCGCTTTTTATAAAAATGTCAGAATTGTGCTCAATCAGTACCGAATTACTTGCCACAAAGCCGAGGTCAAAGTGGATCCCAAAACCCGTCAACTGAGAGAAATCATTATGACCGGCTCTGTTATAATACAGGGGAAGGATGGGGTTGTTCGCAGTAAAAAAGTCATTTTTAACGCCCTGACCAATAAATTGCGGCTAGAGGGAACGGTTTATACCCGAATTCAAGTGGATCTCCCTCCCGAGTTTAAGCCTTGATTGATCCTATTTTAATCAAGAGATAAGCATGTTTTTTCAGAAGGCGGCGATAAAGATGTTGTATAGGTCTGAGAAAGGGTATCTGACATGACATACACAAGCAGTTATCAGTCCCAGGTGCCGGGGAGCAGTGTTTATAGCCCCTTTAACCGCAATGGCGCAGGTGCGACACCTGGCGCTTATCCTGGTGCTGATCCATCCCCCGCTCAACCTGCGATGGCTTCCGATGCTTTTGTTCCCGTGGCTTCTCCCGAAGACATGGATCGCGTTGTCTCCAGTATTGATGAAAAAATTGCCCGTATCCGCCAGGCTTTTAGCCAACCGGCTCCTGTGGCCGGTATGCCGCCGGGACAACCAGCCCCTGCTGCTGCCCCTGTCAGCCAAGAAGAAGTACAGTGGGCCCTGCAATTGGAACAAAAAGTTAAAAGTGGTCAGCCACCAACAGCTCAAGAAACAGCACGTTATGAAGACATTGCCAGGCGCCTGTCTGCAGCCCAACAACCCGCAGCCCCGACTGCTCCTGCTGCTCCTGCTGCTGCGCCCGTCAGCCAGGAAGATATTCAATGGGCCCTGCAGTTGGAGCAAAAAGTCAAAAGTGGTCAGCCGCCGACAGCTCAAGAAACAGCCCGCTATGAAGACATTGCCAAGCGTCTATCTGCCGCCCAGCAACCCGCAGCCCCGACAGCTCCCGCTGCTCCTGCTGCTGCGCCCGTCAGCCAAGAAGATATCCAATGGGCCCTGCAATTGGAGCAAAAAGTCAAAAGTGGTCAACCACCAACAGCTCAAGAAACAGCCCGCTATGAAGATATTGCCAAGCGTTTGGCCGCAGCTCAACAGCCGCAACAACCCGCTGCTCCCGGCGCTACGCCGCCTGCGGGCGCCCGTGACTGGAATGGCTGGAGCAAGCCCTTTGCACCGCCTGGGGCCTCTCCAATGCCCTTGCCCATTGCCGCTCCTGGCAGTGGTCAGCCCGTGGTTACGGTGCCTACCAGTTTAAGGGGAGCCCCCCAAACCCCTCCAGCAGTTGCGATGACACAGTATGCTCCCGCTACTTTACCTCCTGCAGCCCCCGCCATGCCCCAGCAGCCCCAACAGCCCCAGGCTCCTGTGGCTCCTCAAGCTGCTGCGCCGCAAATGGGCAATGTCAGTCAGCAGGAAGTTCAATGGGCCTTACAATTGGAGCAACGGGTCAAAGAGCAGCGCTATCAGCCCAATGCGCAGGAAGTGGCCGCTTATGAGAATATCGCTCAACGCCTGAGTGCCGCTCAAGCCCCAGCCCAACAGCCCGCGCCTCAGATGGCCCAACAGCCGCCTGTGCCGCGTCCCCAATTGCCGCCCCAGCAACCAATGATGCCCCAACAGCCCCAGGCTCCTGTGGCTCCTCAAGCTGCTGCGCCGCAAATGGGCAATGTCAGCCAGCAGGAAGTTCAATGGGCCTTGCAATTGGAGCAACGGGTCAAAGAGCAGCGCTATCAGCCCAATGCACAGGAAGTGGCCGCATATGAAAATATCGCCCAACGCCTGAATGCCGCTCAGGCCCCGGCCCAACAGCCCGCGCCTCAGATGGTCCAGCAGCGTCCGGGAATGCCCCCTTCTCCCCAGCAGGTGATGATGCCTCCGACACCCCAGCAGGTGCCGATTGTGCCTCAACAGTACCCCCATGTGCAGGGGCAGACGCCGCAATATATTGTGCAGCCCCAGCCTTTTGTTCCCCAGCAACCTCAACAGCCCCAGATGGCGCAAGTTCCACCTGGGTATCAGCAGCCGGGTATGCCCCAACAAATGCCCGGCATGCCACCCCCAGGCCAAAAACCAGGCTTTACTGACCGACTCAAAACTGCCTGGAATGCACTTTGGGGTTAAATCCGACCCAATTTGGTCAGTTGCCGTTTGCTTGATTTTAAGTCCCCCTGGGTATTTCTCAGGGGGACTGTCTTTTGCTGGGAATATCCAAATCGCTGAGCACCGCTGATAGCGCTTGAAAGCGTGAATCTAAACCCAAGCGTTTGGGGTAGACGGGATCATAAGTCAGCTGTCGCTCTCTCAGCGAGTGGCGATCCCAATCACTCATCTGCCGCGAGAGCAGGGGCAATAAAAATGGGAGTAGCGTTTCGAGAGCCAATTGGGGCCTGGGAGGTGTTTGGGTGTATTGACTGAATTCAGCCAAGACCTGATTGACCGATTGGGCAGGATTTCCCAAAACCAGATCTTGAGCTGGGATTGGGTGCCTGAGCCAATGCAATAACATGCTTGCAATATCTTCGGCATGAATCCAGTGAAATTGGCCACTTGCTTTGAAATAACGCAGCCAGGGTATCCAGCGATGTATGTCTTTTAAACCCTGGCTGGCAGCGCTCAATGGATGGGTTTGATCTCCTCCTAGCACCACGGTGGGATAGAGGCACGCCAGCCGGGACCGCCATTCGGATTGGTGGAGACTCAAATAACAGCTGGCTTTGCTACGGATATAGTCTGTGCCTGCAGAAAGCGTGCGGGGATTGAATCTGCCCTGTTGACCCAAGAGACTGGCGGTTGAAAAATAGAAGATCTGGCGACAAATCTGTGGATTGAGATGGCTGAGTAATTTCAAGCTTTGGGTGTGATTCACTTGGTAAACACCGACGCCTCCCCATTGCACGGCAGCGTGGATCAGCACCTCCGTCTGGCCCAATTCTGCTTGCCAATCAGAAACGGAAGCGAGATCACCATGCAAAATGGTCAAGCGGGGATGAACGCGCTGTGCTTGGGGGAGCTTGTCTGGTTGGCGGAGCAGGACAAATATCTGACACTGGGTTTTGGCCAAGAGCGTGCTGAGGAGATAACTGCCGACACAGCCACTGGCTCCCGTTAGGAAAATTCGGGAAGGGAGTTGTATTGAGCGATTTAAACTATTTTTAGAATTAACCATTTCTTAAATCAAACACAAGAGTAAATTAAGAAAGTTTTGGCCAGGGAAGCAGATAAGTACTGTGTGAGCCGGAAAGTCTATCATCCGGAAGAGCGTAGAGACCTTCAGCACTTTTATCCCACTCCTGGGTCTTTATTCTCTCTCAGTTCAAGTGTACCGGCAAAAATGTTACAGAATGAAAAGAGGGAAGAAAATATGTTTAAGTCCATCAAACTTTTGGCCCTGGCCGCGACCGCCTTTGTGGCTTTGACCGCATGTGGTGCGCAACAGTATCCCATGAACCCCTATGGCTCTGGCTATGGTTCGACTTATGGCACGGGTTATGGCTCTAGCTACGGTACCGGTTATACCGACCCCTATGCAACAGGTTCTACCTATGGCACGGGTTATGGTTCTACTTATGGTACCGGTGGTTACGGCACCACCCCCGGTTACGGTTCGACCTATGGAACTGGTTATGGCACTACCCCCGGTTATGGTTCGACCTACGGAACTGGTTATGGCACTACCCCCGGTTATGGTTCGACCTACGGAACTGGTTATGGCACTACCCCCGGTTATGGTTCGACCTACGGAACAGGCTATGGCACCACCCCCGGTTATGGTACTGGCTACGGCACTACCCCCGGTTATGGCAGTACTCCCTATGGCACTTATAATGCCAATACCAAAACAACGACCCCTGCTCAGACCTCAGCGACAACCCAAACCAATACCCAGGTTCGCCGTTAAGATTTGACCTCTTTTCCTCTCTCATTCTGTTGATTTGTTTAAATCCCCGTCTTTCTAAATCCTGAAGATGGGGATTTTTTCATGAAAATACAAAAATCTGGATCAAAAATCGATCAAAACGCTTTACAAAATTCAGAAAATAGATTAAATTAAGATTATGGATAATTAAAAATGAGGTTCGAGTATATGTTTAAGAAATTCAAACTTCTGGTTTTTTCAGCTTTTCTGGCAGGTAGCTTCACGGCCTGTGGCTACCAACAGCCCATGTATCCTGGCTATGGCACAGGCTATGGCACAGATCCCTATGGTACGGGCTACGGAACAGGTTATGGCACTGGTTACGGTACGGGCACCGGTTATGGCACAGGCACTGGTTATGGTACCGGCTACGGAACGGGCTATGGCACTGGAACCGGCTACGGTGGGGGTTATGGCTATACAGATCCTTACGGAACAGGCACCGGCTACGGCACTGGCTACGGAACAGGCACCGGCTACGGCACCGGCTATGGCACCACCCCTGGTTACGGCACCGGCTACGGCACCGGCTATGGCACCACCCCCGGTTACGGCACTGGCTACGGCACCGGCTATGGCACCACCCCCGGCTACGGCACCGGCTACGGCACAGGTTATGGCACCACCCCTGGTTACGGCACTGGTTACGGCACCGGCTATGGCACCACCCCCGGTTACGGCACCGGCTACGGCTCTACCCCTTATGGTACTTACAATGCCAATAGCACTGCGACTCAAACAACCCCTGCTACCACTCAAACCCAAACAGCCCCTGCTGCCACCGCTAAAAAGTAATTTTATTGTATTTTAATTATCCAATTGTGCCCGTCTTGAGAGGCTCTCAAGACGGGCTTTTTTTATTCGCATTTTATGCTGGGGTTCTGTTCTGATTGGGATTTGCCAATGTTAAAGGGGAGATATGATAGAATAGGGAAAGAGCCAAAAGCGATTTGAAAAAAGAACTTCAGCTCTTTGTAAGATATTTGCATCGATATATCCAGCGTGCCCGATCGTCTTTTCTTTGAGTAAAGAGAACATAAGGCATCTTTAAAGCACCGGATATTATTTTAACAAGCTCGTATTTGTGTTTGAATCAGGTGCCATTTGTCTTAAAATGGTGCTTTTGAACCTTGATAATTGAATAATTTACTCTCCTCCACAAATGCAGCTATTTTTTAAGAAAAGAGGTAAACAGAACTATTGTGTCAAGGGAAATAGTCGTAAGTGAAGCGGATAAAATCGCGGTAGTACTAGATAACGGAGTTGTCGCAGAGTTTTATCTGAGTGAGGGGGAGCAGTTTGTCGGAGATATTATTCTGGCCTCTGTTGAATCCATCGTCCCCGCCATTGAGGCCTCATTCCTGGATATTGGGCGGGAAAAAAGCGGATTTATTCATGTCTCCGATCTGCCTGCCAGTAAAAAGCAACAAAGTGGCATCCGTCAGTTTTTAAAACCCCAACAACACATGCTTGTTCAGGTCACCCGTGAACCTACCGGGAACAAAGGGGCCTGTCTGACGGGATTCATCCAATTGCCCGGTCGCTATCTGGTGCTCACCCCCTTCGAACGACGTATTGGCCTTTCTAAACGCATTTATGATGCCCGGGAACGGGCTCGCCTTTCACGGATCGCAAGAATCATCTGCGGTTCGGGTTATGGTATCGTTTTGCGTCCTGAGGCCGTAGGTCAATCTGAACAGACGTTACGTGATGATTTAAAATTATTATTGGCCCGCTGGAAACACATTCTCCAGATTTCAGAAAAAGCCACTCCGGGTACCACCCTGTACCGGGATCAGGATATTCTGGAACGAATTCTGCGCGAAGGTGCCACTCATTCCGTCAATCGGATTGTGGTGGACAGTCAGGCAACCTATGAACGTGCGCTGAAATACCTGAACAATTGGTCAGATACCCAAGCGCGTAACAAGCTGCGCCTCTACAGCGGCAATGTGCCCGTCTTGAGCTATTACGGGATTTACCAGCAGTTGGAGACAGCGATTCAGCCTTTGGTGCAATTGCCCAGTGGCGGTACGCTCGTGATTCAGCCGACTGAGGCATTGACCTCAATTGATATCAATACCAGTTCGATGACATCCACGGACAATCAGCCTGAAACCATCCTCCGAACCAATTGTGAGGCGGCTGAAGAGATTGCCCGTCAATTGGTGCTGCGCGATATTGGGGGCGTGATTGTGATTGACTTCATTGATATGGACAATCCCCGCGATCAGCAGATCGTCTGGCAGAAGCTCTCGGATGCCCTCCATGGTGACAAAGCCCAACCTCAGATCAATTATTTTTCTGAATTTGGTCTGGTCGAAATGACCCGTCGCCGTCAGCGCCAACGCCTGAGTGAGATGTTGACCATGCCTTGCCCAACCTGTCAGGGCATTGGCCGGATCCGCAATCTCTTCTACCGGGCCGACGTGATGACCCACGATGGTATGAAGATGCGTATTCCTGTTACGACCCCTGCTGAAAAGAGCAGCCGCTTTAGAGGCGGCGCTGAGAAGTCAACAGCACCGCCCGTGCCAACATCTTCTTTGCCTGCACCTGCGCCCAAAACCCGTGATAACGGGGGACGTTCGAAATCTGCTGCACCGATTGAGAAAACGGTATCAGCGCCCCCGCCCTCGATGCCTGTGATGCAAGAACCTGTGGCCAAAGAAAAGCCCCAGGCCAATGAGCGTCCCGAGGATCTGCTTTTTGATGAAAGCTATTTTATGGCTGAAATCACCGATGAGCGTTTGGGTGAATTTATTGAACGCGAAGATTCTCTCAATGTTTCGGGCAAATTGGCCAGCCGTTTGGATGAACTCTTGAGCCAAATTGACAGCGAGGGTTTGCAAAGCATTTTGCAGCCGCTGGGCGCACCTGAGCCTGAAGTCGAATTTTCTGGCCGTGAAGCTCAGGGGCGGGAACGTGATTCGTTTGACGACGATTCTTCGGCCTCAGAGCATGGTGCAGATGAGTTTGACACCTCCGAAGCGGCCGTTTCTGCTTTTATTGATGAAGAAGAGGACATGGCTCCGGCAGACGATGTCGAGGATTCGGCTCATTCTGACTCGGCAGAAGTGTCCGAAAGTGTGGTTTCTGATGATGATGATGATGAATTGTCTGAAGAAGTCGCTCCAGAACCGGTCGCCAAAGCCAAGCCTGCCAAGAAATTGCTGACCCGTCGGCGCACAATTCGCAGCTTTAAGCCCAAAAAATAGGCCATGCTGAAAGATTTGCCGCTTCCCCGTCAGCCCAAACCACCCTGGCTCAAGGTTCGCTTGGCCGGGGGGGAGAACTATGTCCAACTGAAACAGATTTTGCGTGAGCGCAATTTGCACACCGTCTGTGAAGAGGCGCGTTGTCCCAATTTGGGTGAGTGTTGGGGAGGCGGCACCGCCACGTTTATGCTTATGGGGGATACCTGTACGCGGGGCTGTCGCTTCTGTGCTGTGAAAACAGCCAAACGGGGGCAGCCCCTCGACCCAGATGAGCCCGGCAAGGTGGCAGAAGCCATTGCGGCCATGGATTTGGACTATGTTGTCTTGACCTCTGTCGACCGCGATGATCTGCCTGATGGCGGTGCGGATCATTTTGCCCGAACCGTGGAAGCCATTCGCAAGGCCCATCCGCGGATTTTAACCGAAGTACTGATCCCCGATTTCCAGGGAGATCGGGCAGCGTTGGAGCGCTTGATTGCCGCTCAACCCGATGTGATTGCTCACAATCTCGAAACAGTGCAGCGGCTTTCGCGGCAGGTCCGTGACGCCAAGGCCGATTACCAGGTCTCTTTGGATGTCTTGGCCTATGTCAAAGCCGTGGACCCTACACGTTACACCAAATCCGCGCTGATGCTGGGGCTGGCTGAAAGTGATGCTGAGATCACTGCTGCCTTGGACGACCTGCGGGCCCATCAGGTGGATATTTTGACCATGGGTCAATACCTTCAACCCACCCCCAAACACCTGCCTGTTCAGCATTTTGTGCCGCCTGAGCAGTTTGCGTATTGGCAGCAGGTCTGTGCCGAAAAGGGCTTTTTATTCACAGCCTGTGGTCCGCTGGTACGCAGCTCCTACCGGGCCGGTGAATTGTTTATCAAAAACCTGTTGCAGAAGGAGCTTCCCCATGATTGAAGTTCGTTTGCCGCCGATTGGCGAAGGCATCGCCGAGGGGGAAATTGTCAAATGGATCGTGCAAAAAGGCCAGAAAATCGAAGCCGAACAGCCCCTTTTAGAGGTCTTAACCGACAAGGCTGCGGTCGAAATCCCCTCCCCCCAAAGTGGTGTGGTGGCAGAATTGCTCTTTCAAGAAGGGGATCTGGTGCCCGTGGGCAGTGTGGTCGCACGTCTGAGCCTGGGCCAGGATAGGGCTGCACTTTCCTCAGCCGCTTCAAGCACTGCCGTTTCGTCTCCTTCTTCTGCCTCCGTTTCTCAGCCGGAAACCATTCCTGTTGCTCAGTCTGTGGATTCGGCCTCGCTCAGTGATGTTGCCATGGCCACCCCTGCGGTGCGCCAAAAAGCCCGCGAAAAGGGCTTGAACCTGCATCAAATTAAAGGCTCTGGCCCCTTTGGGCGGATTCTGATGGAAGATGTGGAGACAGCGACTTCCAGCCCCTCATTCTCAGCTGCAGTCATCCAACCTGTATCTGTTTCTGCTCAATCTGCTGTGCCCCTTACTCCCGCCACCTCATCAGTGGCCGCCCAAGAAGAGCGAATACCCCTGCGTGGGATTCGCCGCAAAATTGCCGAGCAAATGGTCAGATCCAAATACACAGCCCCAGATTTTCTCTATGCTGATGAAGCGGATTTTAACGAATTGGTGGCCTGGCGCAAAGAACTGTCGGAATGGGTCAAGCCCCAGGGGGTCAAGTTGACCTATCTGCCTTTTCTGATCAAAGCGGTGGTCTCTGCTTTAAAGGCCTATCCCACTCTCAATGCCTCACTGGATGAAGATACACAGGAGTTGGTGCTTAAAAAGGTGTATCACATGGGCATTGCCACGGCCTCACCCCAGGGATTGTTGGTGCCTGTGCTTCACAATGCCGATCAGATGTCTATTCTGGATTTGGCCCGTGAGATTGCCCGTTTGAGCGAAGCCGTGCGCGAAAACAAAGCCAAAGCTGACGAACTCAAAGGCAGCACCTTTACGATCACCAATATTGGGGTCATTGGCGGGCTGATCTCTGCCCCGATTATCAATTACCCCGAAGTGGCAATTATGGGGTTTAATAAAATCTATCAAAAACCTGTGGTTTGGCAGGGCGAAATTGTGGCCCGCTGGGTCTGCACCCTCTCTCTTTCGGTGGATCACCGGGTGGTTGACGGGGCTGTTGCGGCTTATTTCCTCAGGCATATTATTCAATTACTTGAAAATCCCAAACGTCTGTTGTTGGAATAAACGCCCACGTGAGTGGTTTTACAGCCCTTGAAATTCACGATTTGGGGCTGTGCGACTATGGCGAAATTTGGGCCCTGCAAAAAGAGCGTGTATTGCTGCGTGCTCGCCAAGAAATTCCCAATCAATTGCTTTTGGTTGAACACCCCCCTGTTTTGACCTGTGGCCGCCGTTTTCTGCCCCAAAATTTGCGCTTGCAGCCTCCTGAGCAGATTCCCGTTTACACGGTCGAACGCGGTGGGGATATTTCGTTTCATGAGCCGGGCCAGTTGGTGGGTTATCCGATCGTTTGGCTGCCGCCTGAAAAAAGGGATGTGATGGCTTTTTTGAAGTTATTGGAGCAAACCTTGATTCGCACATTGGCCGATGTGGGCGCGCCAGCCAGGAGCCATCCAGAGGCGGGTCACACAGGGGTCTGGTTGGGGGAGCGCAAGGTGGCCTCGATTGGGATTTCTCTGCGGCGCTGGGTGGTTTGGCACGGTTTTGCGCTGAATGTGAACAATGAATTGGGCCTTTTGCCCTACCTCAATCCCTGTGGATTTTCACCAGAGGTGATGATCTCGCTGAAAGAATGGGGTCAAAGCGAGTACAATATGAAGTATATCAAGGAACGGGTGAGTGCCCATTTTCAGGAGCTATTGTCGCTGGCATGAATGAATCTACCGCCTATCCTGAGTCCATTCGTGTTTTGGTCGTGGATGACTCTGTCTTTGTTCAGCGGCTTTTGCGCCAGTGGTTGCAAAATGAGCCGGGGATTGAGGTATTGGAGGCATCAGCCGGAACCATCAACGCCCTGCAGCGGATCAAACATCTCAAGCCCGATGTGGTGACTCTCTCGCCCGAAGTGGAATCGGGCAGTGGGATTCAAATTTTAGAGGCCATTGGCCGGGAATGTCCTACGCCTGTGATTGTGCTCAGCTCTCCCTCGGATTCTGATACCCAAGTGGCGCGTAAAGCGCTGCAATTGGGGGCCTTTGATTTTTTTCCCCGGCCGGTTGAAAATCAGGCCCAAATTGAAAGTGTGCGCAATGAATTGGTGCGCAAAATTCGCTCTGCGGGCCAGTTGGCGCAACAATCTCGCCGTTTGGAAAGCCAACGCACCAACCGCCGTTTGGCCCGAACCACAGGTGGGCTTTCACAAAAATCCCTGGCTCAGATCAGTACAGGGGTGGCGCGGGCTGTTGTGATCGGCACCTCGACAGGGGGGCCTCAGGCACTGCGCACCCTCTTTGCCCGTTTGCCTGACAGTTTTCCCTTGCCGATCTTGGTGGTACAACATATGTTGCCCAATTTTACCCAGTCATTGGCTGAGAGTTTACAGACGGATTCGGGCTTGGAAATTCGCGAAGCCCGTCAGGGAGATACGCTGGTGCCCGGGCGTGTGTTGGTTGCTCCCGCGGATTATCATATGGAATTGGATCGCCGAGGCCATATTCAACTCAATCAAAAACCCCCTCAATGTGGGGTGCGACCCTCGGTGGATATTACACTTTTATCGGCTTCTCGCTATTTTAAGGGCCGGGTTTTGGCGGTGATTTTAACCGGCATGGGGCAAGATGGGCTCGAAGGCGTGCGGGCGCTCAAAGAAGCGGGGGGGCGCTGTTTGGCTGAACACGAGTCTTCGTGTGTGGTCTATGGTATGCCGCGTGCAATCATTGAAAACCACCTCGATCATGGGGTGGTGCCGCTGCCTCAGATGGCTGAGCAAATCCAACGCCTTTTGAGCGATTGGCGTTGATTAGCGCCGCTGATTATTTTTGGCAATGGGGGCAAAAATGGGTGCCCCGCTGTGCCACAACCGTCTTTTCCAAGGGGGTTCCACAGCGCAGACAGGGCAATTTGCCACGGCCATAAACCTGCAGTGCTTCTTTGTGTTCTCCCCCTTGGCCATCGGGATGTAAATAGTCTTTGAGGGTGGTTCCCCCGCTGGCAATGGCCTGGCTCAGAATCACCGGGATGGCTTTAAACAGGCGTTTGGCTTCAGCCTGTTTCAGGCTCTCGGTGGGGCGGGTGGGCAAGATACCTGCTGCGAATAGGGCTTCATCGACATAAATATTGCCCAGCCCCGCAATCTGGGTTTGGTCCAATAAAAAGGCTTTGATTGTTCGCAGACCCTTGAGGCGCTTTTGAAAGTAAGACCAAGTATAGTCTGGGCCCAGGGGCTCTACCCCCAATTTGAGCAGGCCTGGATGGGCAGCCAATTCTGTTGGACTGAGCAATTCGACCCGCCCAAATTTGCGGATATCCCGAAAATAGAGCTGAATCCCACCTGAGACAGTGAGTTTGAGGTGGGTGTGTTTGTCGGGCAGATCAAACACCGGACGGCGGTAATAGGTAAAAGGCAATACCAGCGCTTCACCCTGTTGGGCTGCATGGGTTTGACTTTCTTGCAGCAGCATTTGGCCGGTCATGCGCAGATGTACCAACAGGCAATCTTGGCTCAAACGGAGAATCAGGTATTTGGCCCGGCGCTCCAGGGCTGTGATTGTTTGGCCTGTTAATCGCTGGGGCCAAGTTTGGGGAGCGGGCAGGGTGATATGGGGCGTGTAGATTTCAAGCCCTTCAAGCTGTTTGTGTAAGAGGCGGGCCTCAAGACCTTGGCGAACGACTTCCACTTCGGGCAATTCAGGCATAGGGGTTTACTCGTAAAAAACGATCTTGCGGATGCGGTTATTGCCACTGTCAGCGACCAATAAATGGCCTTCGGCATCAAAGAGTAAGCCAATGGGTTGGTTAAATTTGGCCACAGCTGCATTGCCATCGGCAAATTCAGCAGAGCCATTGCCAGCCACTGTGAACACTTGCTGTTGAGCGGAGACGTATTTGCGAATGCGGTGATTGTCTGTGTCTGCAATATACAGATTGCCCTGGCTATCAAAGGCGAGTCCCCGTGGGAAACGAAAGCGGGCTTGAGCGGCTGCGCCATCGACAAAGCCCTCGCGGCCATCGCCTGCAATGGTTGTGACCTCACCTGTTAGGGTGATTTTGCGAATGTAGTGGTTATAGGTATCGGCACTGTATAAAATATCTTGATGCAGGATCAAGGCCGTGGGGTGATGGAATTGGGCTTGGGCACCCTGTCCATTGGCAAAGCCCGAACGGCCATTGCCTGCCAAGGTGCTGACCATAGCATTGGGAGAAATTTTGCGGATGCTGTGATTGCCTGTATCAGCCACATACACATTGCCAGCGCTGTCAATCGCAATTCCCCGGGGGCGGTGAAATTGGGCCACGGCTGGGTTTCCGTCGGCAAAGCCTGCAATGCCCGTACCCACAAATGTGGAGACATGACCGTTGGGGTTCATGACGCGAATACGGTGGTTGTCTGTATCCACAATATAAATCTGGCCGGAGGGGTGGCGGGCCATGGCAGAAGGGAAATTAAACTTGGCGACAGTTGCATCGCCGTCTGCAAAGGTCAGTGTGTCCAGCAAGCCGCGTTCCGCACCTGAAAAGGTTGAAACATCGCCATGGGGGGATAATTTGCGAATCAGGTGGTTTTGGGCATCAGCGATCAACAATTGGCCTTGGGTATCCCATACGAAGGCATAGGGGGTTTGAAAAGTGGCATTGAGAGCCGGGCCATTCTGGAAGCCCGTGGGCAATGACAAGTTCGTGGGTAATTTCCAAACAGCTTGACCTCCTGCCAAGGTTTGGACGTCTAAACTGCCCAGCGGCAGGTTGACCATGCTAGACGGTTGAGCCGATGCCGGAGACAAAAAAGGCGGTGATGACACCTTGGGCGTTGCTGCTGTCTGTGCTGAAGATGCCTGTTGGGGCAGAGCGTTGGCGGTTTTTTGACTGAGCAATCGTGCGACCAATTGAGGCGTCACTCGGGTTAAAATCTCTTT
Organism: Candidatus Sericytochromatia bacterium; assembly: GCA_050248915.1. Classification (GTDB taxonomy): domain Bacteria; phylum Cyanobacteriota; class Sericytochromatia; order UBA7694; family UBA7694. The sequence goes on along the minus strand of JBFWRL010000067.1, from coordinate 7,094 downwards.
GAGTGGGCATTCACAATCTTGAAATTCTTCGCGAATAATGATGCCTTTTTCGACATTTAAAACCCGAATACTGAGGGTGTAAAGGGTGTCAAAGCGGCTGACGGAACCCGTAACAAGGCCATCCACGCCCAAGAGTTTGCCAATTTGGGCCTTGCATTTGGAGTCATCACAAAAGGCAGATTGCTGAAATCCGAGCTCTTTCAGCACCGACTCCATTTTTGCCCGTTCTAAGATCTGAAAATGGCCGGTTTGGTGCAATTGGGCCCGCAGGCGATCGGTAATAATGCTGGCTTCATCGGCGGTAATACCGCCTTTGGCATCCAATTCCAAAATGGCGATCGAAGGCTTGGCTGAGGCAGATGGAAGATAGATGCCTGCCAAAACAATCCAAAGGCCCACAAACAGAGATAATCGAACAGATTTCAACAATGAGAACAAACCAAGGCCTCCGAGCGCAGATTTCAGCAGGTGCATGTCTCTCTATTATCTCAGGGCTGGACCCTTTTTAGGGTATTTTGGTCCGTGTGATGAAAGAGGTCTGTGCGACCTTTCATCTGCATCTGGGTGTCTTCAAAATAGCTGAAACTGCCGTCTTCATTCACGGTCACGGTCAGATCATATTTCACAGTTTTGAACTCGCGATCGAGAAAGGGATTGGAGCAAATGCCATAAATCGGAGAACCCAATTCGGCGCTCAGCTCAAAGCTTTTGGCATCGGGCTCGACGGTACCACCCGCCAAGACGGTGACGCCGCGGGGCACAATAAAACAGCGCATGACCTGTTTCTCGGCGGGGTCCCAGAGCCAATAACCCACTTCATCATGAAAAGAGTCGGTCTCATCCAAACGCCAGGCCATGGTGGTGTAGCGCAGGCCATAGAGGTGCTGTTCGTGGTTATCTACAGGGCCAAAGGGTTCCAGGGTGAGGCGTTCGCGGTATTTGTTGTTTTCAATGCCTTGCCGATCATCATCGGGGGCCAGATCGTCGCCTTTGCTGCCTTCCCAGACACCTGCCAGGGCTGCCAAGGGGCCGAGTTTTGCCAATAGATCTTCGCTCATTCTTTGATTCCTCCCAAAATTGCGACCCAGCCAGAGAGACGGGCTTGTCTCATGCAGTATAACCGATTGTTTCCCTGAGGTTGAAGGCCCAGTGACAAGCCTGAGGGCCTGAAAACGATCGCCTTGACAGCGGTATCTGCTGGGGGCATACTTGAAGGTATGAAACCCAACGCAACCCCCAAAATTTCTTCTTCTAACTGGCGCTGGTGGTGGTCTTCCACTGCCAGTGGCAAAAGGCGTTTGGGAAAAAAAGAAACTTTGTATTAGTTTTTACCGATATTTCCCTCCCCGCAGCCACTGTGTCCCCGCAGTGGCTGCTTTTGTTTTAATGTGTTAAATCTCAGAATGGAGAACTCAGATGTCCCCCTTGAATACCACCGGCTTGATCCGCATCACCCGTGAGATTCCGGCAGATACGCTCACTCCTGTCTCTGCATTTTTGCGCCTGCGCAATGCCGGAGAACCGGGGTTTTTGTTTGAAAGTGCAGGTTCTGACTTGCACCAAGCCCGTTTCAGCCTCTTGGGCTTTGCCCCCGATGAAACCCTGACATTGCAAGACGGAATCTTGACCTTGCAACAGGGAGAACAGAGCCTGATTTTGCCTGGGGATCCCTTGCAACAGATCAAAGCCCGGCTCCAGGCTGAGACGGCTGAAACCGACCCGGCTTTACCGCCGTTTACGGGGGGCTATGTGGGGTATTTGGGCTATGATTGTGTGTCTTATTTGGAGCGCATTTCCCTGCCAGAAGCCCGCTCGCCTCTGCCCGAGGCCTGTCTGATGCGCTTTGCCCGTGTGTTGGTTTTTGACCACCTCAAACGCCGAATTTTGTTGGTGGCCCATTTGCCGCAAAATGCAGGGGCCGAGGAACGCAGCGCAGCAGAAGCTGAATTGCGCGATTTACATCAGCGTCTGCGGTTGCCCGTGGCTGCGGAATCCCTGCTGGATTTGCCGCAAGCAAGCAGCGCAGATTCTGCACTTTTGCAGGGCCGCATGGGGGAAGCCGCCTTTTGTGAAAAGGTGGAAATTTTGCAAGAGGCGATTGCGGCCGGTGAGATCTTTCAGGCGGTGCTTTCAGAGCAATTTACCAGCCCGCTGGCGGGAGACCCCTTTGCGCTCTATCGGGTTTTGCGCAGTCTCAATCCTTCTCCTTATCTCTATTATCTCGATATCGGCGGGCCGGTGCTCTTGGGCGGCTCACCTGAAATGTTGGTTAAATCCGATGGGACATCAGCGGCCACCTGCCCGATTGCCGGTACGCGCCGCCGGGGTCGCACCGAAGCCGAAGACAAGGCCTTGGCCACTGAGTTGCTCGGCGATGAAAAAGAGAGGGCCGAACATCTTATGCTGGTTGATCTGGGCCGCAACGATCTGGGCCGGGTCTCGCAACCCGGCACGGTGCAGGTCAGCCGCTATATGGAGTTGGAGTATTTTTCCCATGTAATGCACCTTGTCTCGCTGGTCGAAGGCCAATTGGCTCAGGGCCAAACGGCTCTCGATGCGCTTTTGGCCTGTTTTCCGGCGGGTACCTTGTCGGGAGCCCCAAAAATCCGGGCCATGGAATTGCTGGGCCAACTTGAACCCGTGCGCCGGGGTTGGTATGGTGGGGCGGTCTTTTACCATGGTTTTGAACGGCAACTCGATGCCTGCATTACCATTCGCAGTTTGGCCATTCACCAAGGTCGGGCCTATTTACAGGCCGGTGCGGGAATCGTGGCTGACTCGGTTCCCAAACACGAATATCTAGAGGTGCGCAACAAAGCCCAGGTGCTCTTTCAGGCTTTACAAATGGCCAATCAGATTGCGCTTCAGCAAGCGCAGCAAGGAGAAAACCCATGATCCTCTTGATCGACAATTACGATTCGTTTGTGTACAACCTTTATCAGGCTCTGGCGGGGGCAGGAGCTGTTTGCCGGGTGGTGCGCAATGATGCCCTCAGTGTGGCTGAAGTGCTTGCGCTACAGCCCCAGGCTGTGGTGCTTTCTCCGGGGCCCGGTCGGCCCGAGCAGGCAGGGATCTGTTTGGATTTAATTCCTGCCGTGCAGGGGCGCTTTCCGCTTTTGGGGGTTTGTCTGGGCCACCAGTCGATTGCCCAGGCCTTTGGCGGCAAGATCGTCCGCACCCAGGCCAAACATGGCAAAACCTCAGATATTCTCCACCAGGGCCAAGGGCTCTTTGCCGGACTGCCTTCTCCGATGAGAGTGGCCCGTTACCATTCGTTGGTGGCTGAGCGCGCCACTTTGCCCGATTGTTTGGAGATCACCGCTGAGAGCCAAGACGGGCTGATCATGGGACTTCGGCACCGGGAATTGCCGATTGAAGGGGTGCAGTTTCACCCGGAGTCGATTGCCACCGAGGCCGGGCCAGCCCTTTTAAACAATTTTCTCAAAGGCCTGGAGGCTGTTGTATGAAAAACATCCTCGAAAGTCTCCTGGCAGGTCAGCCCCTGGCCAGCCAAGCAGCAGAAGCGGTACTCGATCGCATTCTCAATGGCGAAGTTCCCCCCGAAGTGACCGGGGCCCTGCTGGTAGCCTTGCGTATGCGCGGCGAGACCCCGGCTGAAATCGTGGGCTTTGCCCGTGCCCTGCGTGCCCGGATGATGCGGATTGAAACCGCTTTGCCTTTAACGCTGGATACCTGTGGTACCGGTGGCGATGGCAGTGGCTTGTTTAATGTTTCAACAGCCGTTGCTTTGCTCTTGGCTGGCTTGGGTATTCCCGTTGCCAAACACGGCAATCGGGCGATTTCGAGCCGTTGTGGCAGTGCCGATGTCTTAGAGGCGCTGGGTGTTCCCCTTTTGAATTCCGCACAAGCAGTGCAGACCTCGCTAGAGCAACATGCCTTTGGTTTTTGCTTTGCCCCTGCTTTTCATCCTGTGCTCAAAACACTGGCACCTTTGCGCCAAAATCTTGGTGTGCGCACCGTCTTTAATCTGTTGGGGCCTTTGTGCAACCCGGCGCAAGTGACCCACCAATTATTGGGGGTTTACGATCGCAAACTCACGCCCATTCTGGCGGACGTTTTGCGCCAGTTGGGGGTGGTCGAAGCGATGGTGGTCTGTTCGCATGATGGCCTGGATGAACTCAGCCTGGCAGCCCCGACACAGGTCTCTCATCTGAAAGCGGGTGAAATTCAGACCTATGATCTGCGGCCCGAAGATGCGGGTCTGTGTTATCAAACGCTCGAAGGCCTTTCCGGGGGCGACGCCCAGATGAATGCCCAGATTTTGATGGCCCTGTTTAATGGCGAGAGCCCGTTTTTAAGCAGCAAAGATTTGCCCCGTGCGCGCAATCTGGTGGCTTATAATGCTGCTGCAGCTTTGCTGATCAGTGGGCGGGTAGACAGTTTAAAAGCGGGGGTGGAACTGGCTCTTGAAACCTTACAGGGTGGCCAGATTTTGACTACCCTGGAAAAATTGAGAAAGGGAAATTAGACACCATGCCCATTGAATCCACCTCTGTTCTCGAACGCATTGCCCAAAGCACGCGGGCCCGTGTCGCTGCGACCCAAAAAGAAATTCCCCTCAGCATTTTGCAAAGTCAATTGTTTGAATCTGCCAAGGATCTGCACATTCCCTCTGATTTTAAGGCGGCATTTAAACAGGATTACAGCGTGATTGCTGAAGTGAAACTGGCAAGCCCATCGAAAGGTCTGATTGCCCCTGATTTAGACCCGGTGAATGTGGCGGGCCAGTATTTGCAAAATGGCGCCCAAGCGCTGTCTGTTTTAACCGAACCTGAATATTTTAAAGGCGATTTGGCGTATTTGGCTGCCATCCGTCAGGCTTACCCGCAGGCCCGATTGCTGATGAAAGATTTTATTCTGGATCCCTATCAACTCTATCAGGGACGTCTGGCAGGGGCAGATGCCTGTTTGCTGATTGTGGCGATGTTGAGCCGTGCGGATTTACAGGCTTTGTACCAGCAGGCCCGTGAGCTTTCTTTGACGCCCCTGGTCGAAGTGCACAATGCCCAGGAAATGCAGATCGCACTTGAGCTGGGGGCAGATTTAATTGGGGTCAATAATCGCAATTTAAAGACCCTTGAGATTGACTTGCAGACCTCTCGCCTTTTGGCTCAGCATCTGCCTGCGGGCATTACCCTGATTTGTGAAAGCGGTCTGAGTACGGGCCATGACTTAAATGCTGCCAAATCGTGGGGCTATCATGGCTTTTTAATCGGCTCCCATTTGATGGCTTCGGGACAGCCCGGCGCAGCTTTGGCTGCTTTGCTGGCAGAAGCGGAGCAGACCCGTGGCTGAGAATCGGGTTCAAATTGGTGAGCAACGTCGTGAGCCAAATTCTCAGGTGGCCGTCCGGGTCAAAATCTGTGGCCTGACCCGCTTGGCTGATGCGCAATTGGCGGCTGAATTGGGGGCTTTTGCCCTGGGGTTTGTCTTTTATCCCCCCAGTCCACGCGCCGTGGCTCCTCCGGTTGCGGCCCAAATTGTGGCACAATTGCCAGAGCCTGTTTGGAAAGTCGGCGTCTTTGTCAATGCCGACGCAGGCACCCTGCGCCAAACTGCGCAAGCCGTTGGCCTGACCCATTTGCAATTACATGGCAACGAAAGCCCTGAATTCTGTGCTGAATTGATGGCTGAGGGCTTTCAGTTGATCAAGGCCCTGCGCCCCCGTTCGTATGCGGATTTTGCTCCCTGGCAGAGCCCAAGCGAAAACCTCTGTCCGCCCTATTTGTTGCTGGATGCAGCAGTGCCCGGTGTCTGGGGAGGAAGTGGTCAGACCGGCGACTGGGAATTGGCACATTCGCTGGCTGTCATGCGGCCTGTTTTCCTGGCCGGCGGTCTCAATCCCGACAATGCTGTGGCCGCACTCAAGCAGGTCAGGCCCTGGGCCTTGGACCTCTCCAGTGGGGTGGAGGCCGAGCCAGGCCAGAAAGATCCTCAGAAATTGCGTGCCTTATTTGAAAATATCCGAATCTCTTGCTCAGATTTACCCGAAAGGAAAGACAAAAATGTCTGAACCGATGTTACTCAACGCTTTTCAACCCTTGCTGCCGGGGGGCTTTTTTGGCCATTTTGGTGGCCAGTATATTCCCGAGACCCTGATGGCTCCCGTCCAGGAGCTGGAGCGGGCCTGGGCCGAGGCCCGTCAAGACCCGGCCTTTTTGGCAGAGCTTCAAGATCTGCTTAAACACTACGTTGGCCGTCCCACCCCCGTTTACGAAGCGCGCAATCTGAGCAAACAGCTCGGTGGCGCGCGGATTTTTCTCAAACGCGAAGATCTCAACCACACTGGGGCCCACAAGATCAACAATTCACTGGGTCAGGCCCTGCTGGCCAAACGCATGGGCAAGACCCGGATTATCGCAGAGACCGGGGCCGGTCAACACGGGGTGGCCAGTGCCACCGTGGCTGCTCTACTTGGCTTGCAATGCCGGGTGTATATGGGCTCGGTGGATATGGCCCGGCAGGCCTTAAATGTCTACCGCATGCGCCTTTTGGGCACCGAAGTCTGCGCAGTAGACAGTGGCTCTGCCACACTTAAAGACGCAATCAACGAAGCCATGCGCGACTGGGTTAGCCATGTGCAAGACAGCTTTTATCTTTTGGGCTCGGTACTGGGCCCCCACCCTTACCCAGATATGGTGGCGACCTTTCAATCGGTGATTGGCAAAGAGGCCCGTGCGCAGATTTTAGAACAAACCGGCCACTTGCCCGACGAAGTGGTGGCCTGTGTCGGCGGGGGCAGCAATGCCATGGGGCTGTTTCGGGGCTTTGTGCAAGATCCTGACGTGCAATTGACCGGGGTCGAAGCGGGGGGGCGTTCGTTGGAGCCGGGCCAACACGCGGCCCGCTTTGGCGGAGGCAGTCCGGGGGTCTTACATGGCAGTGAGACCTTGGTGCTGCAAGATGCCGGCGGCCAGATTCTCGAAACCCACAGCGTTTCTGCCGGTTTGGACTATCCGGCGGTGGGCCCCGAACACGCCCATTTACACGAACTTGGGCGTGCCCACTATGTTTCCGCCAGCGACGAAGAGGCCCTCGAAGCCTTTCACCGCTTGGCCCGCAGCGAGGGGATC
>JBFWRL010000066.1:0-26473 GCA_050248915.1 Candidatus Sericytochromatia bacterium | reverse complement strand
CCATCCCGAAGCGATTATCTAGGTCTGGGTGGATCCCAATATTGGTCTGACCGAATACCAGATCAAACAGGTGATCTACGGGGCCAATTTGCCCGCAGAATCTGCCAGCTTTATCAAAGCCCTCTACAAAATTTACACCGAAAACGACTGTTCCATTGCGGAGATCAATCCCCTGATTGTGACCGCTGATGGCCAGGTAATTGCCGGCGACGCCAAAATTGACATCGACGACAATGCTCTCTTCCGCCACAGCGATCTGCTCAGCTACCAAGACCCCGCTGAAGTGGACCCCAACGAACTCGATGCCAAAGCCGCAGGCCTGACGTATATCGAACTCGAAGGAGATATCGGCTGCGTGGTCAATGGTGCTGGTTTGGCCATGGCTACCATGGATGCGGTCAAATATGGCGGCGGCCAACCTGCCAATTTCTTGGACATCGGTGGCTCTTCCAATCCCGCCAAGGTGACTGCGGCCATGAAAATCCTCAAACGCAAAAACGTCAAAGGCATTTTGTTTAATATCTTTGGTGGCATTACCCGCTGTGACGATGTGGCCAAAGGGATTATCTCGGCCCTCGACAGCATGGGCGGAATCGACATCCCGCTGGTGATCCGTTTGACCGGCACCAACGAAGAATTGGCCCGTGAAATCCTTACAGCCAAAGGCATCAATGCCGGTTCTTCGATGACCGATGCGGTCAGTGAGATTATTAAGTTAACCAAAGGTTAATTTTTTTTCTTCCAAGGCGCAAGACTCCAAGAAAACTTCCGATAGTTATCTTGGAGTTTGCTTAATTAAATGTTAAACTCCAAAATTCCGACCCCGGCATTTGAACTGAACAATACACAGAAAAGACAGCAGGAGAACCCATGAAGACGAGCGTCCAGCTTACAACCCTCGCAGCCCTCACCACCACCGTACTTGCCGCCTGTAGCCCCCAGACTTTGCTCTTAGGCAATGGCAGCCAACAGCCCCTCAATCCCAGCGTCAACAGTTTTGCTGCGGCCCAGAGTGGTGAGCAGATCGTGCCCGGCAAAGTGCTGGTCAAATTCAGAGCCGGACGCGGTGGCTCTGTGAGCAGTGCTTCGCTGGCCCAAATGGGTATTCAGCGCTCGCGCAGCCTGGGTGCGGTCAAAAACAACCTCGAAGTGATGGCCATTACGGGCAAACAATCCCCCGAGCGGATTGCCTCCGAGCTGGAGAAAAATCCGGCGATTGAATTTGCCGAGCCCGTCTTTACGGTGCCTTTTCCCAAGGTTTTGCGGGCCAGTGAAGACACCCCGCCCGCAGACAATGCCACCTATCCCAACGACGCCATGTTTCCCCGCCAATATGCCCACCAGATAGCCAAATCTCAGGGCGGCTGGGCGGTTCACCGCGGCAACCCCAAAGTGGTATTGGGCATCGTCGATTCCGGTTTGGATATCAACCACGTTGATCTCAAAATCAAGGTGGTGGGCACCTACAACTCCGCCGACGGCAACCCCGAATCGGTGGACCATGTGGGCCATGGCACTCACGTGGCTGGCATTGCTTCTGCCCTGACCAACAATGCCTTGGGCGTGGCCGGTGTGGCCCCCGAATGCAGCATTTTGGCGGTCAAAGTTGCCCCTGGCAATAGCAGCGCCCCCAGCACCGATGGCATCGCCAATGGCATTCTCTATGCCGTCGACAAAGGCGCACAGGTCATTAACCTGAGTCTGGGTTCACGCCGCGAATCACAGGCGATCACCGATGCCGTCAAACAGGCTTTGGCCCGCAATGTGGTGGTGGTCGTGGCCATGGGCAACGACAGTGGCAATATCAAAAGCTGGCCTGCAGCGGTTCCCGGCGTAATTGCCGTGGGTTCGACCGACAACCGCGACCAGCGCTCGCGCTTCTCCAATTATGGCGACTGGATCACAGTGGCGGCACCGGGATCAGATATTCTGTCGACGTTTCCGCTCAATCAAAACATGATTGGCCAAAAAGAGTATGGTGCTATCAGCGGCACCTCAATGGCTGCCCCCTTTGTGACCGGGCTGGCGGGTTTGATTCGCAGCAAATATCCCGGCTTGAGCAATGTGGATGTCAAACGGGCAATTGAAATGTCGAGCGACGACCTGGGCAAACCGGGGTATGATCCTGAATTTGGTTTTGGCCGTGTCAACGTTGCCAAAGCCCTCAGCCGCGCCGGAGAACTGGCCGCAGGGTCTGTGCGCCGCTAGAGCTGAATCACACGCTGAATCACACGAAAAACCCGGTAGATATTTGGCTACCGGGTTCTTTTTTTGATGGGGCCTAATTATCTACGCCGGCCACTTTCCAACGGCCCTGCTCGTCGCGCTGCAAGATCAGGTAACCTTTGTCGGTATCGTCTTCGATCTTGAGCTCGGCCACAATTAAATAATGTTGGTTAAAACCCTGCTCTTTGAGCGATTCATACATCTCCCGCTTCCAGAGGCGCAGATCCTCCAAGGTATAAAAACCCATGTTGAGGATCTCAATTTTCATCGGCTCTTCGTCTTCAAATTCTTCAGCGAGTTCATCCATCAACTCAGAACGGGTCTTGTAGACCTCGCCTTCGGCCAAAAAGGGAAACGCCGAGAGATCGAGAACTTGGGTCAGATGCAATTGTGAAAATTCGGAGATATAGGCCTTGGCCACAGCATAAGCCGCTGCTTTTTCAGACGGGTTGTCTTCGATCGGAACCTGTTTTTGGGCACAACCTGTCAAACCCAGTGAGAGGCAAAAGAGAGTGCTGAAGGCCCAGTTCAAAACGCGTTTCTGCATGGTCTAAGTTGAATTCCTTGTCTTGATCTATAAAAACCTCTCTCATGGTAGCATACAGGGAGGACTTGCCATGACCTCACTCAGCGTGATTATTACCACCTCACCCGGCCGTGAAGCCCATCTCTTGGGCTGCCTGCAAATGCTCAGCCAACAGCGCCACTTGCCAAAAGAGGTGATTGTCGTCGACGATGGCTCTGCCCAAGGGGCCCATCTGGTGCAAGCGCAGAATTGGCCCTTTGACTTGTTTTACGATTGGCGCAGCAATGATTGCCGGGTGGCCCTCTCGCGCAATCGGGGGGCCGAACGGGCCACAGGCCAGATCTTGGTCTTTATCGACTCGGATGTTTTACTCAACCCCCTGGCTCTGGAGGCCTATGCCCTCTTTCTCGATCTCAAATCCCATTGGCTGCTCTATGGCTATTATGGCTACCACGAAGAGTTGCTCACGCCTTCGGCCTTGCTGCCGGGCCAGACTATTCAGTGGTGTGATCGGCGCTATGTCGAGTTCAACGAACACCAGATCGTGCCCGCCCCCAATCTCTTGCGCTTTCCCCATGAATGGGCCTGGAGTGGCAATTTTGCCCTGCATCGCTCCCTTTACAACCGGCTCAGGGGGTTTGAACCCCGTTACCAAGGCTGGGGAGGCGAAGATCTGGACTTTGCCAGCCGGGCCATCGCCATGGGCTTTGAGGTGCATTTTTTGCTGGATGCCTGGGGAGAACATCAGCCCCATGCCCTCAACGAGCCCTTTCACACCCTGCCCGCAGAAGCCAAAAGCCTGATCTACCAAAGCCACTATACGCCTTCGCCGTATCCCGTAAGGATATTGTCGACCCCCCAAGGGCTGCAAGGCCTGCTCGCTCAAATTCACGGTTTTTATGTGCCGCAGTCAGCCTATTACCAGGGGGGCTAATCGGACTTGATTCTGGATGGGGGTGTGTTACGATGGTTGCAAAAGTGGTGAATAATTCAGATCGGGGTAAAAGATGGATCCCAAGCAAATACAAAATTTAGCCGAACTCAAGGCCTTTTGCCTCGCTGGAGGCAAACCCGACTTTCTCTTTTTCTGGGGGCATCGGCCCCGACAGCCGGGCGTGATTGACAAGAGCTGTCTGAGCAATTGGTATCCAGCTGGTTTTGAAGCCGAAGGCCATTGGTATTTTACCAGCGAGCAATACCTCATGGCCCAGAAGGCTTGGCTGTTTGGCGATCGCAGGGCCTTTGAGCAAATTCGCCTGTCTACCGAGCCCGCTGAGGCCAAAGACTGGGGCCGCCAAGTCAACGGTTTTGATGAGGCGACTTGGCTGATGAAGCGCTGGGAATTCAATTTGCGTGCCAATCTTGATAAATTTTCACAAAATCCCGAATTAAAAGACTTTTTATTGGGCACAGGCGCAAAGGTCTTGGTCGAAGCCAGCCCAGTTGATACCATTTGGGGCATTGGTTTGGCCGCCAGCGATTCCCATGCGCACGACCCACAACATTGGAAAGGCCTCAATCTGCTGGGGTTTGCCCTGATGGAAGTGCGCAATCACCTGTCTCACGAATTGGGCTGAATTCTAATTTTGCATATAGCTTAAATCCACTGCGCTAATCAGCTCCAAAAATCGCAAAAAATGGCATAAAATAGAATTTATTAAAAAAAACAGACTGTCTATCAGAACTGTTATATTATTCCCCTGTAACAAAAGAACAAAGCATTCTTTTTCGTGAACACCAATCTCCCAAAAATCCTGGAAGATATGAGAAAACGATCTGAAATCCCAAAAAATCACTGAATAATCAAAAATAGCATAAAACAAAAAACTTTTGCTTTATTTTTGTCACATTTTAATAACAATTGCGTTCACAAGCCCTGAGACGAAAATTTTTTTCGATTAGCCTGAAAGCCTGAATTTATCAGCTTTTGCGAATGTTGCCTCAAAAGTGGCGGATAGTCTAAGTACTTGCCGCTTTTAAGGCCCCAAGGCCATAATGCCAAACGACTGACATTTGCCTTTTCTTTTAACTTTTTTTAAGGCATCCCCTGTTGGAGGCAGGGAACAGAAAAAGCAGAACAGAGGTTTTAATTTATGAACAGTATCGCAGTCAGCATTTTAGGTTTGGCCCAGTTTCTCTTCTTGCAGAACGCAATGGCCACCCCCACCCCCCACCCCGATCTTTCCCCCACTCCCCAGGCCAACAGCGCCACAAACCCCGAATCCCCCAATGAAAAGTTGCAACTTGCCTATACCGACGTTCGCAACAACCGCAACGAGGCCCAATTTTTGCTTGAACAGGCCCGTTTGGCCGAAGCTCTGCGCACGCCGAGTTTGGCTGAAATTCAGCAGGGCGCACTTTTGCGGGTCGGCCAACAGGGCGCAGCTGTCAAAGAAGTCAAAGGCCTGTTAAACCGTCTGGGTTATCCTGTTTCCCAGGGGGACCAGTTTGATCGGGAAACCCTGGATTTTATTGGCCATTTTCAGGAAAAACACCGGCTCGTTCAGCGCAACAGCAGCCATTGGGGCCTGGTGGGCCCCGAAACCCTGGAAAAGCTCCAGAAAGCGGCCGGAGGCAATTACAGCGAACGTCTTGGCCTGGCCCTGGTCCAATATTCCCGCGCCCGGGTGATCGGCACCGAAAGGTATTGTTACCGTTTTGTCGCTGAGGCGATCCATGCCAAAACCGCTCCTTTTTTAGAGGGATACCACGCGTATATGGCCGCCGATCATTTGGCCAAAAGTCGGTATTTTCAAGAGATCTATCCCAGTGTCAAAATGCTCGAGACCTTGCCTGCCGGGGCAATTGTGGTCTGGGGCAAAGGCAACTCCCGCTCCGGCCACATCTCGATTGCCGATGGTCAGGGCAACGAAATCTCAGACCACATTCGGCCCCAGATGCTGTCGCATTATGGCGGCGCAAAGTTTCGCGTATTTTTGCCTGTCGAACAGCAAAGCCGCGCGTTTTAGACGCCCTGCTCGAGCCCATTCACTCACGCTGAATAAATATGTTCAAAGTTGCGGGTAAAGTCGCTCAACTCACAGAGGTATTCAGCGCCATGGGTGGCATGGGCTTCGAGTTTTCCCGTCTCGCGGTTAAAGCGGTACTCCCGTGCCCCGTAGCTGAGTGCGCCCGTGGCATTGAGCAGCGCTGAGAGGGTTGGCGACATATCTCCCCAGGGGTTACGCAGCCTGACAAAACGCAGGGGGGGGCCGTCAGCGGGGCCCGGATAGCCCCGATCACCCGGATGCAGTTCGAGGGCCCCTGTGATTGCAAAGTCGTGGCCCCCCACTAAGCCGTGGACCACTTCTTCGCCTGCGGTACCGACCCCACTGGCTTCGCCGTCTTCTGCTGCCAGTGTGTGCCGCGAACCTGTGCCCATGGGCTTGCCCGCAGCCAGATCGGTTTGGATCTGATTGAAAAGGGCCAACTGACTGCGTGCATAGGCCCCTGAACCGCGTGGCCCTGAGATCTCTGGCTCCAATTGGCTGAGCAGGCGCGTTTGGTTTTCTGGGCTCAGGCCAATCGGGGTGGCCTGCTTGAGAATACAGGCCTGAACAGCCTCTGAAAGTGGGGGCACGACCCGTTTCAGAGCGGCAATCACGGCTTCGCGGTTATCCAGGGCGGGAAGCCCCCTGAAGGCGTTCACCAGACTTGGGATCAGGCCAGGCGTTTCGAGTTTTTCGGCCCGCAGTGCAGTGCGGATCGCGTTGAGGGTCTGGGGATCACCCAAGTTGACCGGCGCCTGGGTTGTCACCAGGGCCTGAATGGCTTCGCGGGTCAAACCGCCAGTCTCGGCTTCTGCAAGCAGGGCTTGGCCTTGGGGCACCATGCTCTTGAGAAAGAGAGCCAATTGCTGGAGTTGGGGATCAGCCGCTTGTTCTGCAGTGCTGGGTAATGTAAAGGCTTTGATCAAAGCGGCTTTCAGGGGTTGGGACTGAATCTCCTGTTTGATTGCGGGCTGGCCCAGCAGGGTTTCGAAGACATCGCTGGCAAAGCCCCCTTCACCCATGCGGGCGTAAGAGCCAGTATGAATGGCATAGGCTTTTTCCAGCAGGGCAATCCAGGGGGCGTCTTTGCTGGCATGTTCGCGGATTGCAAAGTCTGTGTGCAAAACAGACTTGTCAAAGGTCAGGTATTTGGGAGCAAAGGTCTTGTGGCCATCCACTTCTTTGACATCAAATAATTTAACCGTCACGGTGCCGTTGCCATTGTCGCGAATCATGTTTTTGACCGCTTCGGGCTTTTGGGCCACGATGCCTGCGAGTCCGGCCATGAAATAACAATCGCCGATGGCCCCCTGTTTAATATCATGAACGCTGGGTGGATGGGGAAAGAGGGGCGCATCTTTCTCCAAAGCCTTGTGGCTGCGGGCCTGGAAATGTGAGCTGAGATCGCGGGCATAGACATAGCCTTTGAAATCAAAGACCAAATTATCATTGTCGTCGCGGTGGTATTTTTCAACGGCAAAGATACCGGCATGCTCGGTGCGGCGATAGGTGCAATGCTCACCTTTGCTGGCTTCAAAAAAATCCCCAGGGGCAACGGCCCCGTCCCGCTCAGCGGGATTTGTTTTATAAACCCGCGTATGGTGGGCGAATTTGCCTTTGATGCCGGGATCTTGGACCTCTTCGGCAAGGACGCCCTCGGGTAAGTGGAGGGTGCCGTGAGCATCCAGCGGCGGAGGGGGTGAGGCAAAATGTTTGGCGAAAAAATGCCCAAGACTGGATGCTTTGAGCCAGGCCAAGACACCTGGCCGGGCAGCCACCTGCTGGATCTGATCGGCTCCCTGCTCTTGGGCTTGGGCCATGACTGCTTCGGGCAGTTGCGGGGCGGTGAGATTGCGCAGAGCGGCGGTTTGAGCTTGGCTGGCGCTGTGGGGATGGGCCGGCGGCGGAGCTGTCGCTGGCGTTACTGGCGGTGTTGCGGCAGGTGCCACGGGCGGATGTGCCGCGTTTGGCAGGGGGCCACTGGGGGCTGGACTGGGTGTCAGACGATGTATGCCGATGTTCATAAGTCGATTCCTTTCTCGTGCAGGTGGGCCTGCACCTGTTCCACAGTGTCAGCGAGTTTGCCATAATCTGCTTCGAGTTCGCTCACGCCAACACCCGCAGTTTCCAGGGCGTTGATCTCATCTGCCAACTGATCACAATGGCTGAGGGTCTGCGCCAATTCCTGCCCAGCCAGTGGGGCATTGGCGTCGCTGAGCAGCTCCAAACTGGCAGCGGCAGCTTGTTCTTCTAAGAGGCTTTCGTGCAGCTCCTGCCATTCACAGGACTTCTGCAGGGCGGCTTCAAAGTTTTCCAGCCGTTTGGCGATAAGTCCCAGTTGCGAACGCTCGTGGGGCAAGGCGAGGTCATTGAGTTCATCGTATTGGCGGCGCAGCTCAATGGCCTGGGCTTCGAGTTGGCTGAGGGCGTCTGAGTCTGTACAGGGCTCAGGCGGCGGCGTTTGAGAGATTTCTCGGATGGTCTTTTCCAAAAGCACCTCAAAGCGCCGTTCAAAATGGGGCCCCACCTGCCGGGGCGTGCTATCGGAGTGAATTAACTGGCTCAAGTTGGCCGCGCTGGGATTGCCTGGCTCTATCCGCAGGGCCTCGTCGAGATAATGCAAGGCTGCACTGCGGTTATCAAGCAGCAGCATCAGGTATGCCATCGCAATATACGGATCGGGCAGATGGTGTTGGTGGCGGATGGCGTCGAGCAGGTGGCTGCAGGTTTGCTTCAAGAGGGCAGGGTCTGAAAAGCCTGTTGCCTGGGCCTGCACTAAACAGGCCATGCCTGCCTCATAGGCCTGATTGGCGATGACATGGCGCTGATCCGCCAGATGGCTCTGTAATCCTTCAAGTTCTTCTAATTTGTGCATAAAACGCACCTCCTGGTCTGGCTCTACTTTTATTTTAACAAGCTGCCAAAAGCGCTAAATAAGGGCCTATGTGCCTTGTCAGGAAAGGGATCGCGCCCGACAAAACACACTCCATCGCCACAATGATTTAAATCAAGGAAATAGCTGACTGTACTCAACGGGATTGAACGATCACTTTGAGAGGGGCTCAGGGAAACATGGCTAGAATGTAGCGATGTTTTTTTGATTTTTTATCGATAAATTCGATATTAATTATCTACAATTATCTATTGTAAAGATAGTCGCTTGTTTATTACACTGAAAACAATCAAACAGCACCCGCACAAGGGGTGCACACAAACAGGAGAAATACCATGCCTTTAATTGCCAACGAATTGGACACCTATTGCGAACGCCACAGCCACAGCCCCTCTCCCCTTTTGGAAGAACTCTTTCAGGCCACCCATGCCCGCACCGAATGGGCGATCATGCTGGTGGGCCCCTTAGAAGCCAGTGTTTTGCGCATGTTGATTCAAACCAGCGGTGCCAAACGGGTGCTGGAATTGGGGTGTTTTACAGGTTATAGCGCTTTGGCCATGGCTGAGGCTTTGCCCGCTGATGGCCATTTGATCACCCTCGACACCGATCCCGACACCACCGCCATTGCCCAAGAATTTTGGGCCCGTTCACCCCATGGTTCTAAAATTGAATTGAAGCTCGGTGCCGCATTGGATACCCTGCCCCAACTCGAAGGCACATTTGACCTGATCTTTATCGATGCCGACAAACACAATTACCCCCATTATTGGGAAGCCTGTGTGCCCATGCTCAATCCCGGAGGCCTGATTGTGGTCGACAATGTCTTCTTGGGGGGCCGCGCCTTAAACCCCGAATCTGAAACCGCTGCGGCCGTAGATAACATGAACAAACGTGCAGCCCAAGACCCGCGCGTGGAGTGCACCATGCTCAGTATCCGTGATGGCATGTTGGTGGGACGGCGGAAATCGGTTTAAGCATCATCATGGCAAATCAGGCAGCCATTGGCGTGTTGAAAGACCTGGTGCCGGGGGCATTTTTCAACGCGCTCGGGAACTTGAAACCAATCCCAATCTTTGTCTGAGTCAATCATCTCGCGATGATAACTCTCAACGACACTGCGAAATTCCCGCAAAAAATCTGCCCCGGCAGGGGGATCGTAGTCCAGCAGGTCCCAGCGGTGGCGCATCAAAGCGCGATCCACCGTTAGGAGTAAAAAGGCCTTTTGCCTGTCAAAGTCGGCCCGCTGCCAGGCGAGCTGATCGAGATCAAAGCTGACGACGCCCAGGCCAAAGATGCTCTGGTCGCGCTCGCTCAGCCAGGTAATACAGGCCTGTTCCCAAGGTGTTTCAGCCAAATCTGAGCCAGCCAAGAGCAAGAGACTGAGCAACACAGCCGTGGCCCCGTTGCTCAGGCCCATGTCGATCTGGGCTTTCTCGTTGGAGATCCAATTGCTCATGGTTTGTTGCCCTTGATTTTAGATGGCGTTATGCCCCTATTTTAACAAATGGAGGTCGGTTGGTTTTGCCCTGCGCTTTTTTCTGGTAAGTTGGTACAGGATTCAAGTTTTGAGTAGAAAGAAGTATGCTGCATGGCCTCAGATCAAGCCTTTGTTGAATATGTCATCGAACAACTCAAAAGCCTGGAGAATATCACCCCCAAAAAGATGTTTGGTGAATACGCCCTCTATGCCGGAGACAAAATTGTCGCGCTGATCTCCGACAACCAACTCTTCGTCAAACCCACTGCCGGTGGTCGGGCGCTGATCATAGAACCGGTCGAGGCCAGTCCTTATCCTGGAGCCAAGCCCTGTTTTCTGATTCAAGCCAAGAGCAAAGACGCAGACTGGCTCTGCCAATTGATCCAGATCACCGCAGAAGAATTGCCTTCCCCGCCTCCGAAAAAGCCCAAGAAAAAGAAAGCCTGATTTGCCCATGATCCAGAATATTGTCTCTGTGTCCTGGGCCCAATCAAAAATCACAGCCAATTGCGCCCGATAACAACCATGGCAGACCTGAGTTTTTTGACCGACCAAGGCCGCTTCAATTACCGCGTGGCTGCTGTGATTCAGCAAGGTGAATCTGTTCTGGTGATGACCGATGCGGGCCTGCCCTATTATTATTTGCCCGGTGGCCGGGTGAGGTTGCATGAGACCAGTGAAGCTGCCCTCCGCAGAGAGTTGAGAGAAGAACTCAAGACAGAAATAACTTCAGCCAAACTTCTCTGGTTCAACGAAAATTTCTTTGTTGAGGCCGTGTCTCAGGAGCATTTTCACGAAATTTGCCTCTATTATTTGGTTGAGCTCCCTGGAGATTCACCACTCTTTGAACAAAGTGAATTTCAGTGCAATGAAAACGGAACAAGGCATATATTCACATGGGTGCTAAAAAGCGAACTTGAATCAGCCCAGGTTTTGCCTGCATTTTTGGCGCAAGAACTCGCTTTGCAGCAGGAAAGTATCAAGCACTTGGTACACACCGATCAACCTCTGGATCAGGCTTTGCAGTCCTCCCAGGTCTTTGATCGACTGGCGGAAAGGTACCAAGCCAAATTCATGGACCTGACCCTCTATGATCAGAGTTATTTGGCTTTTTGTGAGGCTCTCACACCTGGCCAAGCAAAGGTCTTGGATTGTGCCTGTGGGCCGGGTAATGTGTCGCGCTACCTGATGTCACAGCGGCCCGAATTAAAATTATTGGGAATTGATCTCGCGCCTAGAATGGTGGAATTGGCTCAGGCAGCAGTTCCCTCGGCTGAGTTTGTGGTGCATGATGTGCGGCAATTGCTCGCGCTGGAGCGCCGTTTTGATGGCATTATCTGCGCGTTTGGCTTGCCTTATCTCTCTGATGAGGAGCTTGTTGCCTTTATCGCAGCGGCAGAGCAGGTTCTGGAGCCGGGTGGGGTGCTTTATCTCAGTCTTATGTTGGGCAATCGTGCCGATTCGGGTTTACAGCATTCGCCCACGGGAGAGGCCTTTTACGTCTATTACCACAGTCAGGAAAGGATCCAACATTTGCTTGAAGATCGGGGTTTTTCGCTGTTGATGCAGGAGCAGATGAGCAGTCCGGCTTCTGCCGCCCAACCCACAAGGGATCTGATTGTGATTGCCAAGAAATATTTGTCAAATTCGTGAAATAGCCTGTTTTTGAGCGATCAATATTTGCAGCCAGCATTGGATATCTGCCCAGCTGTTTTCAAGATTTTTGTAGGCGATTAACTCCGGCGCCATGGTCTCCAGGGCCTGATTTAGTCCAGCCAAACCCGTTATAGCCAGATCTTCGACCTTGTAGAGATAGGTGCGAATGGCAAAGAGCACAGCATTGCAGGCAGGCAGTCCATAGAGCAGCTGCCGTTCGACGCGCACGTAGAGTTCAGGGGCTGCCAGAGAAAAAGGGGGAAATTGCCAATTTTCAGGCAAGATATCTGCCGGATGATGAGGGTGGTGATTCAGTCGGGGGCTGGTTTTGAGATCCCAAATAAAGCGGCAAAACGCCGGTTTTTGAATCAGGCCCTTGAGCATGGCAAGGTAATTCCCGCGCTGGGCTTCCATGCCTGGCACGTCTTTGTGCACCTCGGCAAAGGTTTTGCCAATTTTTTCTTCAGGGGCCCAATGATTCGGCGCGCAAACGTGTAAGGCAGCCAGCCAGTCTTGTTCTCCTTGTAATTGCCAAACAGCCAGGTCTTCTTGGATTTGTGAAGCCAAGGCATCCAACCCATTCAGGTATTTGGGGTGGGCCTGCAATTCAAATTTGGAAGAGAGTTTGAGCTGATCTCCGCTCAAAAGGCAGTTCAAGGTCTGATGCTCAAATTGAAACCACTGGGGGTAGGCTCTGCAGAGATGGTCCACGATCGTCTGATTCACAAGGCGTTGACAGGCCGGATCCAGAGCTTGTTCGAGAAAGTATTTGTTTATGTGCTCTTGGCGACAGCGCACTTTGTTTTGCAGATAGTGCGGGAAGCTTTGGTCAATTTGCAAGAGGCGCTTTTCGCGATCGACTGAATCTACCAGAAGATGGCTTAAGCCTGGGGTCGAAACGTCGTATTTGCCGGATTCAAACGGAAAATAACGCAATACGGGCAATTGACTTAAGTGTTCAAGTTGAGAGGGATTCATGAGGGGTATTTTACCAATTCTGCGGCAAAAATTGGCTGTATCTGTTTAGCCGCGCACAGCAAAAAACAACAGTATACAGGCCACGGCCCCCAATAAGGTCAGCAGCGGCAATAGCAATAATTGCAGCCATTTGTTTTCTTGGGTTTGTTTAAATTTGTAAATGGTGAATCCCACCGAAACGAGTGAAACCACAGGATAGCCAATAAACAAGCCGACCGAGGCCATTTGCAAGCTTTGCCCCAAGACCTGGGCTTGCCCCGCGTCGTTTAACATGGCACTGGCCATGATGCCTGCCATACTCAGGGGCGCTGAGATGAGATAGCCAATGGCACAGATCAAAATCAAAATCCATTGAAAGGTGTCATCTTTGGGCTCGGTCATCTGGGGGCCTTTCTGAGGGAGGTGGTTTTCACAAGCTTAACATCCCAAACGCTATAATGAACGCGGAATGTGGCCCTGAAATCTGCGCCGAACCTGAGAGGAGAGAGGGTTTTGAGAAACGAAATTCACGTGGCAGACACAAGCGATTCTGGTGCCACAGCGGTCATCACCCACCGCGTGCGCGATGGTCAACACGGCCAATACGATGCCTGGCTCAACGAGATTGGGCCAATTTGCCGCAGTTATCCAGGGATTTTGGATTGGCAGGTGATTCGGCCGATTCCCGATCTGACCCTGACTTATACTGTGATTATTCGCTTTGATACCCATGATCATCTGCAGGATTGGCTGCTTTCCGCAGACCGCAAACGCCTGATTGCAGAGGTCTTGCCCTTGCTCTCTGGGGAGGACGATTTCTTTGTGCGCAGCGGCTTGGACTTTTGGTTTGCCCCAGAAGGTGCCAAAGCCAAATTGCCTGTGCGCTGGAAACAATTTTTGATCACCTGGTCGGCGATTTACCCCTTGGTCTTGCTGATGCCTTTGATTGTTTTGCCACTGTTGCAAGGGGCGGGCCTGCCCCAAAACCCCTATCTGGCTACGTTCTGTGTGACAGGGCTGGTGGTGTTTAATATGGTTTATGTGGTCATGCCGCGTTACACCAAACTGGTTCATCGCTGGTTGTTTCAATAAACCCCCTGTAAAATGAAGCCATTCCGCCCAGCTTAAAGGAGTTTTTCTCAGATGCGCCAGCTCTCCCCCCTCTTGCTCGTTTTTTGCCTGACGGCTTGCAACAGCACCACGCCTACCAGCAGCAATTCCACGCCCAGTGGCAGTCCCAAGCCTGAGGCCAGCCCATCGGGTGTGGCTTCTTCCACCCCCCTGGCTTCTGCCAATCCCTCAAGCCCCCTTTCACCAGGGGCCAATCTGCTTGGATTTAGCAAAATCTCGACCGTGGCCGGTACCCGCGAGCAGGTGAGCAAAGATGGCACCCTGGCAGAAGCGCGCTTTTATGCGCCCACAGGGGTGGTCAGCGATGGCAAAGGCACCTTGTATATTGCCGATGAAGGCGCTCACACCATTCGCAAAATCACGGCCAGTGGCGTGACCACCTTTGCCGGAACGGGTCTGGCGGGTTACAAAGACGGGGCGGGCGATCAGGCCCAGTTTCGCAACCCCTGGGATCTGGTCTTGGATGCCCAGGGCAATCTCTATGTGGCCGATTCAGGCAATCACCGCATTCGCAAAATTACACCCGATGGCACAGTTTCGACCCTGGCAGGCAATGGCAAAAATGCCTTTGCCAATGGTCCTGCGCTGGAAGCGAGCTTCTTTAGCCCCACAGGCCTGGATCGCGATGCCGAGGGCAATCTCTATGTGGCCGACCAGACCAATAACTTAATTCGCAAAATCTCAGCCAGTGGCGAGGTGAGCACCCTGGCAGGGGCTGCAGATAACAGCAATGGCCTCAAAGATGGCCAAGGCGGGGCTGCGCAGTTTCGCCGCCCAACCGATGTCCACATGACGGCCAAGGGGCTGTATGTGGCCGATGACGGCAATCACGCTATTCGCCTGATTACTGCCGATGGCACTGTCAGCACGGTCGTCGGCGCAGGAGCCCGCAGCCAGGGAGCCACAGACGGCCCACCTGCCGAGGCCCTGTTAAACAGCCCTGTTTCGCTTTGCAGTGACAAAGTGGGCAATCTCTACTTTGTCGAATTTAATGGCAATGCCGTGCGCAAAATGGCCAGCGATGGCGTCATCACCAGTTTGATTCGCGGCATTCCACCGGGGTTTGTCGATGGCCCGCTGGCAGAGGGCAAGGTCAATGCCCCGACCGGGATCTTTTGCAGCGAAAATGCGCTCTATGTGGCCGACCGCGACAATCACAGCGTTCGTAAAATAGACTAAGCGACAGGGACGCGAGCAAGATTTATTGGCCCGACACAGGGTAAAAAAGTGGGTGCCGCTTTAATACCCAGGCCTGTTGGGCGGTCATGCCTTTGCCATTGCCTTCCCAAAACATATAATTGGCGGCATCGATCTGGGCACATTCTTCGCTATCGACCAAGCCATCTTTGTCTTTGTCGAATTTTGCGGCGGGGCATTCAGGGGTGTCTGAGAGCGGATCAAAGCCCTCTCCATTTTCTTCAGTGGTGTGAACGACCCCCATCAAATGTGAACTTTCATGCCAAAGGGTGCCCCCTTGATGGGGATCTTTTGCATCGTAGGCAATGACCACACAGGACCAGTGTGAGTTTGGCAGCGGCAAGAGGCCAGGCATACCCAGCGCAAAGCCGACACTTTCAGCGGCGTCGGCTTCAATTTCACTGGGGGTGCGCATAATTTGGTCCAAAATAGCGACATTGAGCTGGCGATAGCCGTCGGTGCGTTGGGCCAGGTCTTGGCAAATATTTGAATCAAATTTATCTTCGTCGTTGGGCTGCAATTTTGAATAGGCCTGAATCATGGCCGGGGTACCCACTTTGACATTGATCTTGCCCATTTGCATACCATGGGGCTGAATGATCTGGTTGATCTGTTTGCGCACATCGCTGACATATTTTTGGTAAGTGAGGGGCGATTGCAGGGCTTTGTTTTGGCTCAAAAGCCAAAAAGTCATGTCAATGGCCTGCTTGCCTTTCAGGGAGCCTGTGCGTAAAATCGCTCCCGCATCTTTGAGGGTCTGGCCTGATTCAGTCTTGACTTTTAAGGTGTATTTGCCTGGTTCCAAGGTGTGTTGGGGGGATATCGGCAAATAAACACTCAATTCACCGGCATTTTCAATGCTTTCCTGCAAATGCTCACCTTCGAGTGTGTCTTCTTTGGGATCATAGCCATGGAGCAATTCGTCATCGGGGCCTGTGATCTCTAAGAGCGTCAATTTCTCAGTTTTGCTCTGGGCATGGGCATAAAAGAGCAAGGAGTGTTCATTGGCTTTTAATTCCAGAGTTAGGGTTTGATTGGCTTTGTGTTGGTTCAAGGCTACTTGGCGCAGATCGGCATATTGCCGCGGGGCCGAGGTCGCTGATCTGGCCGAAATCCCACTCAGGCCCAATAAAAGCAAGCCCAGTAAAATTTGTTTGACCCGCCCGACCTGGCCATCTGTGAGCCGGACTTTGATCCCGTGGGGATGGTTGGCTGAAGGGGTCAAGATCTCTTGCACCACACCGGGTGTGAGTTTACCACTGCGCTGATCCTGTTTGAGGACAATTTGAACTTTGAGGCCGGGACGAATATCACTGCGTTTTTTGCCGTCAGCCATACATGCTCCTAAAACCTATTTGCGGAATCTGAATGCCTTTCAGCATAACATTCTGGTGGCGGTGCTCAAATAGCATTACACTGGGAAAGACCATTGCAAACACACAAGAGGGGGCCTTGAGATGCCAAAACTGGAGAGTCGTATTGGGGCCGTTGGCATGATGCTTGTGATGGGAGCGTTGAGTGGCGGGGCAAAGCTCCCGTCACAAGCTGAGTCGGCCCAGTCGATAGCCAGCGCGCAAAATTCAGCCCACCCAGCCCCGCTCTTGAACCCCCTGTTGACGGGCGCGGAACAGCCCGCACGTTACCTGCCCCTGCTCAAAGGCCAAAGAGTGGGACTGGTGGCCAATCCCAGCAGTCGCGTGGGCCAACAACATCTGCTTGACTATTTGCTGCAAAACCAAGTGGCGGTTCAAAAAGTTTTTGCCCCCGAACACGGTTTTCGCGGCGAAGCAGAGGCCGGGGCCCAGATTGTCGATGGCAAAGATCCGATCACCCACTTGCCGGTGGTGTCGCTCTATGGCGAGCAAAAACAGCCCTCACCTGAGGCCCTGAAAGAAATTGACCTGCTCGTCTTTGATATCCAAGATGTGGGGGTGCGCTATTACACATATATCTCCACTTTGCACTACGTGATGGAGGCCTGTGCCCAGAGCGGCAAGCCCCTGCTCGTCTTGGACCGGCCCAATCCCAATGGCGACTTTGTCGACGGCCCGCTTTTAGTGCCCGCTCTGAAGTCCTTTGTGGGCCTGCATCCCATTCCACTTTTACATGGCCTGACAGTCGGCGAGTTGGCCCAGATGATCAATGGCGAAAAATGGCTCAAAAATGGCGTTTGTGCGCTGAGTGTGGTGCCTTTGAGTGACTATACCCACAGCAGGCCATACCCATTGCCTGTGCCCCCTTCGCCCAATTTGCCCAATGCCCAGGCGATTCGGCTCTATCCCTCGCTGGGACTCTTTGAAGGCACACGTATCAGCGTGGGGCGGGGCACACCTTTTCCCTTTCAAGTGATTGGCCAACCCGATCCCGCGTCGGGCCCCTTTCAATTCACACCAGTCAGCCTGCCCGGCAAAGCCCTACACCCGATGTTTGAAAACCAGCGCTGTTATGGTTGGGACCTGCGCTCTGGGCCCGCAGGCGGCTTAAATTTGGACTTTTTGATCGGGTTATACCATCAGAGTTCGCAGCCCTCCACATTTTTTAATCCCTTCTTTGACAAACTCGCAGGCACAACCCAATTGCGTGAGGCGATTCAGGCGGGGCAGACGGAGCCGCAGATTCGCGAAAGCTGGCAGGCTGATCTGCAAGCCTACAAAACCCTGCGCCAAAAATACCAACTATATCCAGATTAAGGAGAATCCATGACCCAAATTTTAGTGGTGGGAGATCAATTCAGCACAGAGCTGTGTTTTACCCAAGCAGATGTGGTTGCCTTTGCCCAGATTAGCGGAGATGCCAATCCCCTACATTTGGACGCGGATTTTGCCGCCCAAACGGTGTTTAAACGCCCGATCATGCATGGGCTGTTGTCAGCCTCGGTCTTTTCGCGGGTGCTGGGTATGGCTTTTCCTGGGCCGGGCACAGTTTATCTCTCTCAGAGCCTGGAATTCAAAGCACCGATGTATGTTGATACACTTTACACAGCCCATTTTGTGATTCGATCCATTCAAAAATTCCGCGCCACGATCGAAACCTGGATTGAAGATGCCGGTGGAAAAGTCACCTTGAGTGGCCAGGCGGTGGTGCTGAACCGCGCGCGGCTGCGGGAGCAGAAGAAGGGGGAAGAAAGTGTTGTTGTTTAACAGTCCCCTCAGCCAGAGCAAAGCCCAGACCCTGATCAGCCTGTTGGACCTGCCTGACCAGGCCCAGGTGCTGGATATTGGCTGTGGCAACGGTGAGTTCTTGCTGCAGGTGCTCGAAAAGTATCCCAAGGCCCTGGGCAGAGGAGTTGAACTGAATCCGGCCCTGGTGGCTGAGGCCCAACTGCGCCAGCAGGGACGTGTCGCCCCTGAGCGTCTGACCTTTCTCCAAAGCGATGCCCGGGTGGGTTTGCCTGCTATGCCCCCCCAAGATCTGCTGATTTGCTTGGGGGCCAGCCAGGCCTTTGCCGCCGCTGAAGCAGCGTATCCCGCACTTTTAGCTACCTGTTTAGAACACTTGCGCCCTGACGGACTGGCCTTGATTGGAGAGGCTTTTTGGCAGCAATCCCCAGCCCCAGAATACCTGGCATTGTTGGGTGAGCCTGCGGGCATTTATCGCAGCCAACTTGAAAATATCGCACTCGCCCAAGCGCAGGGCTTCCATCCACTGTATGTCTCCGAGAGCAATCCCGATGAGTGGGACGATTTTGAATGGCGTCACCAGATGCGGTTGGAAAAGGCGTTCAGATTGGCCCCTGAACATGCTGAATCGCTTGAAAGAGTCCAACAAGGCCGCCGCTGGCGCGCAGGGTATCTGCGCTGGGGACGCAAAACCATGGGTTTTGGTTTCTATCTTTTGCAAAAAGCGTGATTTACTCTCGCGAAAATACTTAGGTATTGACCTAAGTATTGAAATCCATTATACTTAGGTACATGACTAACTATTCAGAGCCACTCGACCTGATCTTTCAGGCCCTGGCTGATCCTACCCGCCGCAAGGTCTTGGAGCGCCTCAGTTTGGGGCCTGCCTCGGTCTCTGAGCTGGCAGCCCCTTTTGCAATGGCCTTGCCCTCTTTTTTGCAGCATTTAAAGGTGCTGGAGCAGAGTGGATTGGTATCGTCAGAGAAGCTGGGACGGGTGCGCACCTTTCAGATTGTGCAGGCCGAACTGCAGCAGGTGCGCACTTGGCTGGGGCAGCTGGCCACTTGGGAGCGGCGTTTTGAACAGTTGGATACATATATTTTGGAACTTGCAAAACAGGAGAAAGAAAATGAATAATGCCGTGAATTTTGAATTAAACCCCGAATTGGATCTGGTCTTGGAACGGGTGGTAGACGTCTCACCCGAGCTGATCTGGAAAGTCTGGACCGAAGCAGAACACCTCAAAAAATGGTTTGTGCCCGCACCCTGGACCATCAGCGAATGTGAATTGGATCTGCGTTTGGGAGGCATGTGCCGCACCGTGATGCGCTCACCTGAGGGCCAAGAATTTCCCAATTTGGGCTGTTATCTCGAAATTGTGCCAAATCAGAAGCTGGTCTTTACCGATGCCCTGCTGCCTGGTTTTCGGCCTTCAGAAAAACCCTTTTTTACGGCGATGGTGCTTTTGGAAAAAGTCGAAAATGGCACCAAATATACAGCCATTGCCATGCACCGCGATGCCGAAGGCCGCAAACAGCATGAAGAAATGGGTTTTGCCGAAGGCTGGGGCAAATGCCTCGACCAATTGGTGACCTATGTCAAAACATTTTAAATCCAGGGCTTGACCAAAAGCCATTCTCGTGTTTGAATATTTGTGAAGTTATATTAAGAAATGTAAAGAGAGCAAATATGAGAAAACAGATCTGGGTTTTGGCCGTCTTTGCCATCACAAGCGTTGGAATCAGTGCCTGTCAGGCAGATTTACCCCTGGAACCGGGCGGGGATTTTTCACTCCTCGCCCGGACCAGCAAAGGGCCCAGAAAACCCAAGCCCACCCCGCAGCCAACGGCAACCCCCAAGCCCACCCCGCAGCCAACAACAACCCCGCTGCCCACCCCGCAGCCAACGGCAACCCCCAGCTCACCGCCCGCCGGTTCTCCCCTGAGTCAGATTCAAACTGACATTCTCACACTCACCAACTTGGAACGTTCCCGCGTGGGGGTGGCACCTTTAAAAGGGCAATCACAACTCAACCAAGCGGCACAAAAACATGCTGAAAATATGGTTTTAACAGGTATTTTTAGCCATACGATCAATAACTTAGGCCCAGGAGCCCGTGTTACGGCAGAAGGCTATAGCTGGAGCACCGTGGGTGAAAACATTGCTTACGGTTATTCCTCTGCGACAGCGGTGATGACGGGTTGGATGAACTCCAGTGGCCACAAAGCCAATATTCTCAATGCCAATTACACTGAATTGGGTGTGGGCTATGCCCTGAACAGTACGGGTCGTCCATACTGGGTTCAGGTTTTTGCCCGCCCGCGTTAAACTTCCCCCCTTGATAAGACCTGTCTGAAATTTGACAGGTCTTGTTTTTTTTGCAAAAGAAGCTATGATGATGTCAGTTTGTCTTCTTTCATGCATTATCGGTCTAAAGAGCAAGGAGAACGACCCCATGGGTGTCTTTTACAGTGCTTACTTTCTCAAAACCGCCGCCACGGATGAGCAACTTCGCAAACGCTTTTCCCGTGTTCAAACCCCGCCCGATTCTGATTGGCGGGTCTGCAATTATGGCAACGATTTTGTCGACGGTCTGTTTGAAGGGGATGAGGAATTTACCCTCGACCTCTCAAAACGCTTTGGCGAGGTGATCTTTCTCTGTATTGATTCGCACAATGACCAATTTGATTACGAGCACAGCCGCGATAGCCAATTGCTGCGCAAGCTCTGCTGGAGTTCCGATGGCAGTGAAAGTACGTGGTTGGCTGTGGCTGGGGAGAGAGAGCCCTGGGAAGATAACAGCCTCTTTTCGCAGGCCAATTTGAGCAAGGCCTTAGAGATGCTCAAATACATGGTCGAAGACGAGGGCTCAGACGATTTTGAGGCCCGGGCAGAAACCTTGCGCACCCTCTGGGAGCGCAAAGAATACCTGATCGAACAGCCCTGGCCGATCGGTGACGCCTATTATGTCGAAGTGATCCAGCAGTATTTTGGCCTCAAACTGCCAGAGCGCTGAAGTTGACCCAATGTCAGAACCCAAGCATCCGGCCCTCAAGAAAATTTTGGCCAAGACCGGCGTAGCAGATTTGGTCGATAAATTGGCAGACACCCTCAGCCAAGGGGAGTTAAGCAGCCTGATGCTGGAAGTCTACCGCCAAAAAATCGCCAAATTGCGCCCGGCGGATCTCTTGGCAAGCCTCTCTCAGAACCGCCTGGTTGTGCCCTCAGCTTTGGATCCCTTGATTCTCAAAGAAGGTGAGTGGGATGCCCTTAAGTTAGCTTCAGCATTGGGTTTTAAGCCGATTGAACTGGGGCCAGTTACGCCTTTGGGCTCGTCTGCGGTCTATGGACGAATCAACCAAAACAATGTGCTTTCAGCCCTGCGCAATTGTGAGGTGATCGCCGATCCCAGCAATTTGCTCTGCCTGCTCATGGCTGCCGATCAACTGCAGTCCAAAGCCCCCGAACTGCACTGGATTTGTTCCCACCGCACCCTGCGAACGGCCTTGTTTGAAGGGCCGGGGCGCTACGCCCATTTTCAGATGTTGGCAGCTTGCTCGCTTATGCAGACCCGAACGACAGAACCTGTACTCGAAGCGGTTTTAAAACACCTGGTTTTACAAAAAGCCCTGTTTCAGCATTTTGGCTTACACGACATGACCCTCAAATTCTGGCTTAAATCTGCTCGCAAACAGGTGGGTTTGGCTCTCTGGGAATGTTTACAGAGCAGCGGGGAGTTTCAGGCAGAATTGCAATCCGAAACGGGCAGTGATTATTACCAGGGCTTTCAGATCAAAACCTATGCACGCTTGGGAGAGCAACACTTGGAATTGGCGGATTGTGGACTGGTGTCCTGGGCCGCTGAATTGCGAGGGGATCGGCATTTAAATTGCCTGATCAGCGGCGTGGGTCTGGAGCGCATCTTGATGTTTACTTAACAGGCTTCTCTGTTAAAATGAAGCACCTTCACACGAAATGAGTGCCTCACAGTGAACATGTTTAAGCAAAAATCGTTTAAGTCTCTCTTGCCCGCTCTTTTATCCCTGAGTTTACTGTCTTTCCCCGCTTGGGCAACCTCTCCGCCCCCTTGGCAGACAGAAACCGTCACCGAAATCGTGGCCCAATTGCCCAAAGGCAGCACGGTCAAAACCTACACCAGCCCAGATAAAAAGCGCAAACTGATCCTGCGTGACGAAGGCAATCACGGCGATTTTTTTTATTACGCCTATTATTTTTTTGATGGCAAAAAATACCATCACATTCAAACCTATGTGGCCCGAGGCAAAGAGCCCGTCGTGAGCTGGAAAAAAGACTTTTTGAGCTTTGAAGCAGCCACCCCCATTGGCCCCGAGCAGATCCAGGTCATGACCGTCGAGTATTATTTTGCCAAAAAGCAATTGCGTTACAAGGTGCTCAAGACCGAGGCCATGCAGCATACCGGGTAGGCCTTACATTCTCCCGGCCCAATGACTTTGGCCATTTTGTTCCAAATTGAGGCCCTTGACCTTGCCACTTTCATCGCTCTGAAAGGTCAACGTGGCTTCGACAGCTTGGTATTTAAATTGCATCGGCTGGTCGGTGGGAAAGATGCGCAGGGCTGGCTGGCCCGTGAGTTGGGCCTGTAAATAACCTGCGGCTTGGGTAATGGTAAAGACCATACCCGGCGCGAGTTGGTATTGCCCGACATAAGCCGCAAGGGTGGCCGGGGGCTTGCGCAAATCTGTGATTTTCCGCAGCGGTGAGTCGGGGGTGAGCAGGTGCAGACCCAGATCTTCAATGGCATCGGTATTGTTGCTTAAAACTACCGCCCCTTTGCCATTTTTGAGATCGAGGCCGATAAAACTCAGCGAACCGCCGGTTTGGCCGTTGTGAAAGTGCAACGTGCGGCCTTTGTAGTCGATGATGTGCCAAGCATAAGCAAGATGGGGTTTGTCTTCACCTGGCAAGCGCATCTGGCTGCGTTGAATAGCTTGGCCCAAGGGATTGCTGGGCGGGGTGAACTGCGCTTGCAAAAAGCGGGCCATGTCTTCGGCATTGGAACGCAGTGCGCCGGCCCCCGCTGTGACCTCGGAAAAAGTCCAGGCGGGCACGGCGATGCCGTCAAAATGGGGCTGTGCCAAAAACTGGGGCGGCTTCAACGCCGATGTGCCGGTGGCACTCATGCCCAAGGGGCCAAACAGATCGCGGGCCAACATCGCTTGAAAATTGGCGCTGCCACTCAGCGGCACTTCCAGAGCTCCCAAGAGACCATACGCCAGATTGGAGTAGGTATAAGCAGCAGGTGTTTTTTCGGGGGTGAATTGGGCCAAAAACGCCATTAATTTTTCTTGGCTGTAGTCCAGATAGGGGTCTTCGGGATTGGCCGGGGCAAAATTGGCGGGCAGACGGGGCAGGCCCGAGCGGTGGGCCAGGAGCGATTGCAAGCTGATCTTTTCCAAAGGGAGGGGCAAAACGCCCCAGTCTTTGGGCCAAAAGGTTTTGAGTGATTGTTCGGGACTGAGTTTTTTTTGCTCAACCAAATAAGCGGCTTCGAGGGCCGTAAAGAGCTTGCTCAAACTGCCCAATTCAAACGACGTTTTGGGGGTGACGGCTTCAGCTTGGGGGCTTAAATTGCGCCGCCCCCAGGTTTGAATCACTGGGGGCTTTCCTTTTTCGAGATAGACAATGGCCAAAGCCGGGTTAAGGCCGTATTCCACCCGTTGGGCTGCTGAAGCCAGGATTTCGGGGGGCAGTTCGGCGGCCCAGCTCGGGGCCGTCAAATTCAGACCGAGACAAAGGAGCAATAGCTGTTTACGCATAGGAAAGTCACTTTCTTGTTGTGGACAAAGTGGGGGGCAGAGAAGAGCCAATTTGTGTCGCCATTGAATCATAACTTGGTCATTATACACCGCCAGCGGGATGGACATTTTGCACAATTGGGCAAGTTGTCAGCAGCAATGAACCGGCTGAAAAAACGAAAAACAGAATAAATATAAGATAAAATTTGGTTAATATATAGCAGGATTTGCGTATGGCTTGCGATATCAGCCATATCTGAATCGCGTGGAGAATCTCTTAAAATGAAAAATTCAATTCAAAAAATCAAAATATCTTGCTTTGCCTCTTTGGTTTTATCCCCTTTGGTGGGCTGTGCAACGCCCCAAATGGCCCTGCCCCCGCAGACCGCCCGGCCAGTCATGCAAAACATGCAGAGCTTCAGTGCCGCCAAAATGACTGTGTTTAAATACAAATTGATGATTCCCACCGAACAACAGGGTGATTTTATGCTGGATATAGAAGCCTCTTCTGAGCTGATGGGGCTGTATTTTGGCAATCCCCAATACAAAACGGTTTACCAGCGCACCTTTGTCGATAGCACCCAGGTACGCAAAGCCCAGGCCCTGATTATCAGCTTTGATGTCTTTGACAAAGCCGTATTTACCCAGCAGGTCTTACCCCAGGTGAAAAAACTGCTCGAAGTCAAAGGCCGCAAGTTCATTGCTTTTTAAATTTCGACTTTGCTGCCCGCTTTGAGGCTGGTCTCCAGTTCTGAAATAATCAGATCCCCGGCATTGAGTCCTTCTAAGATTTCGGCCTGATCGTCGTTTTTAAGCCCCACTTTCACGGCCTGCAGGACTGCGCGCCCTGCGACAATTTTAAAGACCTGCCATTTGCCCTCCTGTTTAAACAGGGCCCGCTCAGGAATCACCGGCACATTCTGCTTCTCGGCGGTGATAATCTTGGCATCGACCCGCGTGCCGGGGCGCAATTTTAACTGCTGGGGCGGGGCATTGACAATCACCCGCACCCGCTGCTGTTCGACCCCCAGGGCCGAGAGCTTGGTGAAGCCAGCGGGAAAAATCCGGGCGACCTTGCCCACGACCACCCGATCTTCGAGGGCTTTGCCTGAAACTTCCACGGTTTGCCCCAGTTTGATCTGGTACATTTCCTCCGAGAGCAAGTCGACCTCAACCGCCAAGCTGTTTAAATCTCCCTGTTTGAGAATCACCGTGCCAGCAGGCAAGAGCGTGGCATCGCGCTGCAGAATTTCGAGAATCGGCCCCGAAACAGGTGCCCGCAATACTGTTTTGGCCAGGTCATCTTGCTTTTGCGCCAATTGGGCCCGCACCTGGGCGGCTTGGGCGGCATAGACCCCGCGCAGGTAATCCGGGTCGGATTGACTCTGGAGCAAGCGCTGAAGATTCAATTCCGCCATTTTTTGGCTTTGGGCGCTTTTGGCCTCTTCGAGCAGGGCCTGTTGAGCCTGTTTGCGCAGAACCAGCACCTGCTTGCGCAGCTCTTCGAGCGAGGCCAAGGTCACGCTCTCTTCTTTGTAAAGCGCCTCTTGGCGATTCAATTGCCTTTGCAACTGGTTCAACTCGGCCTCTTGGGCCTCGCGCTGGCTCTGTTGCTGCTTGCGGCTGAGGGCACTTTGGGCAATTTGAGCGCGGGCCGTGGCAATTTCGCTGGCTTTGGGTTTTTGGCTCTGAATGCCCTGGTTTTGGGCCGCGATTTCGTCCAAACGCGAACGCAGGCCCGCCACCTCCAAACTGCGGCCACTGCGATCCAGCTGCAATAATATCTGACCTTGTTCAACCAAATCCCCCTCTTTCCAGGGCAAACGCGAGATCTCTCCAGCCACAGGCAGAGTCAGGCTGTATTCCTGTTCCAGCCTGGTTTTTCCCTCTTCGAGGATAAATTGTTGGACCTTGGCTTTGGCCACTTTCACACTTTCCACCTTTTGCACGGGCTCTTGCAGCGAAAGTGCGGCAAGGCCTACACCTACAAGAATCACAGCCGGTATCCACCACTTTTTCTTGAGGGTATTTAAACCAGATTTGAATTTATCTTGCCACATGTCTTTTCCTTTGGGGTTTCCTTTGGCGTTTTCAATGGGTTCATTCACGGGATTTGAGTGCTTCGACCAGATCCAGGCCTGCGATGCGCTTGCGCGAGAGCCAATTGCTCAAAAGCACATAACCCAAAATTGTCAGGGTACTAATCAGATAGGTTTTGTTACTAATAAAAAAGGGAAAGCGGTAAACATCCGTCACATAAGCTTGGCTCATGCCCATACACATCCAGGTGCCTGCCGGTAGCCCGATCACCAGTCCCAAGAGCGAAAGCATCAGGTTTTCGTTGAAAACAATCCGCCCGACCTCGGCGGTGGTATAACCCAAAACCCGCAACGAAGCCATTTCGCGGCTGCGTTCAGTAATGCTGATCGCCGTCGAATTGTAGATCACTGCCACGGCGATGATGCCTGCAAAGAGCGTCAAAAAGAAATTGGAAATACCCATCGACTCGCCAATCGTCTTGTTA
>JBFWRL010000065.1:0-26980 GCA_050248915.1 Candidatus Sericytochromatia bacterium | reverse complement strand
CAAAGAGAAAGGGTTCCTGCAAAATATAGCCCATTTTTTGACTGCGTTCAGCCGCTGAAAATTCGCGCAGGTCGCGGCCCTGAAAAGTGACTTGCCCCGAAATGGGATCGTAAAGCCTGGCCATCAGGGCTGCGGTTGTGGATTTACCTCCCCCTGTGGGGCCAACCAGGGCATAGGTCTTGCCGGGTTCGAGGGTAAAACTCACATGGTGCAAGACCTCTGCACCTCCTGGATAATGAAAGCAGACATCTTTAAAGCTGAGTAGGCCTGCCTCTGCTTGAATGGGGCCAGGGGGCAAGATATCCAAATTTTCAGAGGCATCCAAGACGGCCGAGATCCGCTCCCAACTGGCCAAAGCCAATTGAAACGAAGACCAGAGCAGGGCCATTTGGCGCAGGGGATCGTAATAGCGGTTGACGTAAGTTAAAAAACTGATCAACAGACCCAGGCTCAACTCACCCTTTTGGAAAAGCCAAAGCCCATAACCCAAAACCCCCAGGTGGGCGAGGTTATAATGTAAATCAAAAATGGGGCCAAAAATCCCGTTGGCCAAGCCTGCTCCCATGGCTGCTTGGTAATTTTTTTGGTTGTGATCGGCAAAATGGCTGCGAAAATAGTCCCGTCGATCAAAGACCAACAATTCCTTAAAATGGCTTAAATTTTCCTGGATGGTTGCGCTGAGCTGACCGGTTTTTTCCAATTGTTGGGCATTTTGCTTTTTGACCCAACCTGAAAGCAAGCGGGTCCAAAGCAGCAAGAGCAGAGAAGGGGCCAAGGCCACCAGGCCCAAACGGGGATGTAAGACCAATACGGCGATACCCGCTCCGCTCATAATAAACAAGCTGCCCATAAACCGCACCAAGCTCTCAGAGAGAAATTGGTTGAGTTTGTCGGTATCGTTGTTGATGCGGGAGATCAGGTCCCCGGCTTTGTGTTGGTTAAAAAAGGCCACGGGCAGGGCCTGTAGCTGACTAAAAATCCGTTCGCGCAGCAAAAATAACACATTCTGGCCGACGCTGCCCATCAGAATCATCTGGGTATAATGGGCCCCCAAAGAGAGCAGATAGACCCCCAGCAAGACGGCGCTTAAGCGGAACAACCCAGGGTATTGTTTGCTTTGGATAAAATGATCAATGCCATAACCAAGCAAAAAAGGTGCCAGCAAATTTAAGCCCGAATTGAGCAGGCCTGCCAGAAGGGCCCAGCCCATGCGTTTCTGTTGGTCGGCCATTAACTGCCAAAATTGTAAGAGTGACCCGCGCCAATTTGCCGCTGCTTTCATGGGGCTGCTCCAGACTCAAAATTCTGAGTGCTGTGCTGGGATTGGTAAATTTGGCTGTATTCAGGCGAGCTGTGTAACAAATCTGTGTGGCGGCCTTGGGCCAAAAGCTGACCTTCCATCAAGAGCAGGATCAAGTCGTAGTCCATGATCGGCTCAATTTTTTGGGTAACAGAGATCAAGGTCAGATGGGGATAATTTTGTTTGAGATTGCCCAAAATGCGCTGTTCTGTGCGGGCATCGACCCGCGCCGTAAAATCGTCGAGCAAGAGAATCGTGGGTTCTATGGCCAGTGCACGGGCCAAAATGATGCGTTGTTTTTGACCGCCAGAGAGGTTGAGGCCGCGCTCCGAAACCAGGGTATCCAGTCCCTTTGGCAGGGTTTCTACAAAATCCAGCAATTCGGCGGTTTCCAAGGCTTTGTGTAGCGCAGCGGGGCTGACTTCGCGGTTAAAGGCGATGTTGTCGCGCAGACTGAGATTAAACAGGGCACTGTCTTGAAAGACCATCCCGACCTGTCTGTAAAGGTCGGCCGGGGCAATCTCTGAAAGGGGATGGGGCCCATAGCTGATCTCACCGCTGTCAGCGGGTAAAAGACCCACCAAAAGCGCGAGCAAACTGGACTTTCCTGCTGCGGTTGGACCTAAAATAGCTGTGCGGCTGCCTGCTTTGATCTGAAAGTTGAGGGCGTTGAGTACGGGCCGATGGGCGGGTTGGTAAGAAAGGGCTCTGACCTGGATATCTCCTGTTAGAATGTGATTCTGGGCCGGGATCGCTTTGACGGGTTCGGCATGTAAAAGCGGTGAAATGCGGGCATAAGAGGCCGAGGCTCGGGCGATCAAATTGCTCATAAATCCCAGCATAACAATCGGAAAGATTACCATGCCCAGATAGGCATTAAAAGCCGCAAATGCACCCAAACTCAGACTGCCTTCGATCACAAAATGGCCGCCCAGCAATAATATGCCCAAACTGCCCAAGCCTGCGACAAAACTCACGATTGGCACCAAGGCCGCAAAGAGCTTTAATATGTTTAGACTGTTGCTGCGCGCGGCCTGATTGCTGGTCTCAAAACGCGAAATACTCAGCTTTTGGGCATTTAAAACACGGATCAGCGCCGCACCAAGAATACTTTCGTTGATGACCCGATTGAGTCCGTCGATGATTTCCTGGGATTTGCGAAAGAGGGTTTTGACCCTGGAAAAAACCAGATAAAAGGCCAGGGCAATCAGCGGCAAAACGGTCAAAATCACGAGTGCCAATTGCCAGTGAATATTGAGCAGGAGTGCGCTGGCCCCAACAATTAAGACCAGAGAAGAAAGAATCGATGACAGGGCTTGAGATACAAAGACCTTGAGAGCTTCAATATCCGAAGTGAGGTGGGTGAGCATTTTGGCCGGATTTTGGCGGGCCAATTCGGGATAACTCAGTTGAGAGATGGCTGTGGCCAATTGATTGCGCAGATCTTTGGCGGCCTTTTCGCCCGTATAAACCTGCAAGGCATTTTGCAAGCTGGTCAAACCAAAGAGCCCCAATGAGCAGAGTAAAAAAGGCAGCAACAGGGCATTGAAGTCGGATTGACCTTGGCTAAAGGCATCTATGCCCTGTTGGATCAAGGTGGGCAAAAGCAAAGACAGACCATTGCTGAATAAGGTGAGCAATAAGAGCAGGGCAATTCTGCCGCGATAGGGTTTAAAAAGCGCAAAAAGCATGGCTCTAATATTTATCAAAGAGTTTTTTGATATCGTTGAAGGTATCCAACCCCAAGATGCCGAGGTTGCGCACCTGGGTATAATTGAGGCGGCCTTTTTCAACCAGCGCCTGAAAAAGCGCCTCAGAAAAGGCTGTCATCAGGCGAACTGTATCGATATCCCGCAAATTCATAATATCTTCTTTGCGCAGCTTAAACTGAAGCACAATGGGAATCTCTTTGACCTGCTGGTTGATAAAGACATTTAAGGCATCGGCAAGCAAATGGGTGCCTCCGGGCAAAAGACGGGGCAATTCAAAATTCAAGAGTTCGACAATCAAAACCTGAACGGTCAAGCTGATTTCATCGCTGTCAGCCAGCCATTCTGTGCTGACCGCCAAATCCAGGCAACTTTTTTCAAGCAGATCCAATTTACCGTTCACAAAGGGGGTGATCCTTTGCATGGGCAAACCCTGGATCAGCCATTGAGACAGACATTTTTTACCGAGCTCTTGATACCGCATCGAGAGGGCCGCTGTGTCCATTTGGCCTGTGACCTGTGCGCTGAAAATGGCGTTAAACAAGAGCCATTGACTGTGTAAGGTTTCGCAGTGATACTCCTGCAAATGGTAAGTAAAGGTATAGGGGAAGCCCCTGCTGTGATCTTTAAAGACCACTTTGCTGTTTTTGATATTGAGATTTTTGATTAAAAAAGGCGGCAGAGAACGGGGGATGAGATCCCGATCTGGGACATGGTGGTATTCAAAAGAGGCGCCTTCTAAACTGACATTTGAGACAATAAATTTGTCCAGCGAAAAATCCAAAATTGAAAATTCCAAACTGCAGGTTTGGACCGATAAGCTGATGTGATCAGGAATTTCAAGTTCAACACCGTCGAGGCAGGCTGTGTAATTAAAAAAATTGCCGCGCACCTTTTCGAAGCGAATCCAGACCCCGGTGGTGGTTCCGAGCATGATAAAAAACGCCCGCAAGACTGGGGCCATAACAATTGAATAGAGATCTGTGAACATTTTTTTTGAACTTGCTTTTCTTTGATTATAATCCCTTTTGCTCAGGGTTCAGTGTGTTAAATTAGAGGCATGATTACTGTTATACGCGAAGTTATCTCTTCTACCGCCCATCAATTGCGCGGCGTTGGCTGCCCAGAATCCCGTGGCTGCCTCAATATGCATGGCCATAATTGGCGCATTCGTGTCAGTTTAAGTGGTTCTCAGCTCGACGAAAACGGGATGTTAATGGATTTTTCGCTGGTCAAACGGGTTTTAATGGAATTCGACCACAGCTGTTTAAACGAGCACGCCTATTTCCAGACCCACAACCCCACGGCCGAAGAGTTGGCCCGTTATTTCTTTGAAAAACTCAATGTCTTTCAAGCGGGGATTCGCTGCAATTGGGTGCGTATTTGGGAAACCGAAAATTGTATGGTGGAGTGGAACGCCGATTGAGAGCGCGCAATCTGTTCTGGGCCTTAAGTTTGATCCTGGCCACCACTTTGGGCGCCGGTCCACCTGTGCCTAAGACGGAGGCTGCCCCGCGCCGCCGGATCGCCTTTTTTATGCCCCGCAATGACGTCTTTTGGAAATTTGCAGGGGGATTTGCCAAAGCCGTTGGTGAAGATTTGCCTGTTGATCTGACTGTTTATCCTGGCAACAATGATTCAAACGAGTATCTCGCGACGATTCGCAAAAGCCTGGAAAGCGCCCATCCGCCAGATGGTATTTTGTTTAAAAACTTCAGCAATACTGGCCCCGAAATCATTCGTCTGGCTGAGAAACACCAGGTATTTGCCCTCAATGTGGACGAAGCTTTAGGTGAAGAAGATGCCCTGAAAATGGGCAAACCCCGTGAAAAATACCGCTATTGGGTGGGGCAAATCACCAACGATGACGAAGAGGCTGGCTATAATCTGGCAAATCAACTGATTGATGCCGCCAAGGCCAAAGGTTTGGTCGACAAACAGGGCCGGGTGCAATTGGTGGCGATTGCGGGCAATCCCTATGAAGGCACTTCCAGTGATCGCATTACGGGGCTCCAAATTGCCCTGGCCCAGCGCAAAGATGCACTTTTAAACGAAGTTGTGGCTGCCTATTGGAAAGAACCCCGGGGCCATGAGCGACTGCGGGAAGTCTTACATCGCTATCCTGAAACCCGTGTGATTTGGGCCACCAACGATGGCATGCCGCTGGGTGCCAGCAGAGAAGCGCGCAAAATGGGGCTCATACCCAATCAAAATCTGCTTTTGGGAGGGATTGGCACCGTTGGCGAGGGCATGAAATCTCTGATAGAGGGTGATGTGACCCTCTCTGCCGGCGGCAATTATATGGCCGGTGGCTGGGGGGTGATTCTGATGTTTGACTATTTACATGGACTGGACTTTGCCACCGAGTCAGCGGTGATGCGGGTGAGTCTGTATCTGTTTGATCGCCCTAAAATGGCCAGGTATGTCAATAAACTGGGTTATGGTGAATGGCAACGCGTGGATTTCTCGCGTTTTTCAAAACAGCAAAACCCACAATTGCTCAAATACCCTTTTGGTTTTCCCGTGATGTTGCAGCAATTGGAGGGGACCCAACCCACTCAGCCAGCGACAGCCCTGTCCGACGCGCAATAATCCCGCCAGAAGTGCCGGTAGGCACTTTCCAACTCGCGGGCATACGCAGGGCCATCGCAGATCACTGAACTCACCACTTTTTGCCGCAGTGTGCTGCGCCAGTTTTGAATTTGCTCAGGTTCCAGGGCCAATTCCACAGCGCATTTAAAATAGTCCTCGGGGCTTTTAAGGCTCCAGTGTTGCAAATTCAATGCGCTTAAAACACTCTCACCGACGCGCCGTTCACCTGCGAGTGAGATCACGGGCACCCCCATCCAAAGTGCTTCAAAGGTCGTCAGACCGCCATTGTAGGGAAAGGGATCCAGAGCAATATCCACTTGACCGTAGAAAAAGGGCAAATGGGGGTGCTCCATTTCTGCGCCCTGCAGTAGAACGCGATCTGGTCCGAGCCCCTGTTGTTGAAAGAAATGCTGTAATTCAGCGCGCAGCAATTGATCGTCGAGGGACGGCGTTTTGAGGTAGAGCCGCGAACGGGGAACCGTTTTGATGATTTCAGACCAGAGCAAAAGGGTGGTTCTTGATAGTTTGTTGATTGAATTGGCACAACCGAAAGTCACATAGCCATTGTCCAGACAGGGGGCTTCTCCGCTCTCATAAGGAATTTCGGGCAGGGTCCAATGTAAAAAACAAGAAGTCATCCAGCTCTTTTCGGGATAGAGTTGGGCGATGGCAGGTGGGCTTAGAACCGGATCAGTTAAGAGATAATCAGCCACTTCCAGGCCTGAAGTAAAAGGGGGATTGGCTCCACCCAACACCAGCAAGGGGGCAGGCTTCTTTGCCAAGAGGGATAGGCGACCTGGATTGACCAACCCGCTCAGATCGACCAGAATATCCAACTGATCCTGTTCAAATTGTTCCCACAGTTCTGGATTGGTGAGGGTGTTGGTGTCGCGCCAGCTATGAAAATACCCCTGTAAGACTTCCACGACGGGACCCGTCTGGGCAGTGCTGTCGTTATATGCCAAGAAGTCAAAGGCCTGATTGTCTTGGTTTTGAAAGAGCAGGGCATAGAGTTGGTAGAACGAATCCGAACTCAATTCGTTTGAGAGATAGCCCACGCGCAATCGCCGATCTGGATTGAGATCCCTGGGCGGCGGAGTTTGGGCATAATGGGGGGCGGCGTGGCGCTTGGCAAAATCGCGAATTGCCCCCATCAGGGTGGGGGTATCCAACTCTTCGCGGCAGAAAAAACTGAAAATTTGCAGGCCCTCGACACGGGGAATCCACTTTTGCAGAAAGGTCTGAGACTCAACCGGTAAATTGAGATACCAGGGACTTTTGAGCAGATCGGGATCGAGAAACAATTCACAGGTCTGAATCACAGATCGGGTATCGCCACAGAGTGTCAATTGTTCCAATAACCAGGGCAGTGAAAGCAAATAGTCTGGGCGCAGGGCAAAGGCCTTTTGAAAGGCCTGAACAGCCAGGGTGTGTTGGCGTTGCACCCGGGCCACTTCGCCGCTGCGGTACCAGGCTTCAAAGAAATCTGGATTTAATTCACAGGCTGCAGCATAACAGGCTGCTGACAATTCCCATTGGTTGAGCTGTTCCAGCATAAAGCCCAAATTATAGCGAATGGGGGCTGACTCTGGCAGCTTTTTGGCACCCTCTTGCAGCAATTTGATGGCCTCTTTGTGCTCACTGGCCTGAAAGAGGGCGTTTCCCACCTGCAGCCAGCCGTCTTCGCGATCTGGGGCCCGGCGCAGGGTCTCCCAGAGTGCGGCAATCCTTGCTGTGTCTAATGTCGGGGGAGAGGGGGGGGCTGTTTCAAACATCGCTGTACTCAGAGTTTTAAGGTGTGCTGCGTTTGAGATTGCAGTCTTGCAGACTCAAGAGCTTCAAAGAAGAGACGGGATAGGGCTCTGCTCCACTTTTGCGATCCCCTTGCAGGTGATACGAGCTCAACTCGACTTTGAGCAAATTGCCCTCAAGCCGTTGGTGTCGCCCATGGATCAGGGTTTTTCCGACACTAAAGGCCTCCAGAATCAGGCCCCCGTGAATGCTAAAATTGTCGAGCAATATGCCGTTGTTTTCATCAATCAACCAATGGCCCTGGGATGCATCAACGGGCTTGAGCAGGTAGTCTCTGACCTGTTTTTCGTTGGAAATATACTCGATTTTCCACTGCCAGTGATTGGATTTTTGGGGCAAAATGGTGAGATTCATTTGCACGGGGGCATAGGTCTGCTGGCCGCCTGGGCCGGTATTGGTGCAAGAACCCTGCCAAAAGCCCTTCCAATCTTCAGGAAAGCGAAAATTGGAGCGGGAGTTGCTGGCGGCAACGACCTGGGTGTCTGGCAAAAAGGCGTTTCCCGCTGGATTTTGGCAGCCTGACAGGCCGAATCCCAGGCTTAAACACAGACTTAACCCCAAGTTGAATGACCGGAAAAAACGTTTGTTTGACATCTGAATTCTGCTCCTTGAGCCAGCTTACCATATTTCCTGCGATTTTCCCATGGGGCAAAAAGTCAAAAGCCCGGCAAAACGGGGGGAGGTGTTTTGCCGGGCTTTGCTCCTCGTTTGAGGATAAATTAAGTATAGCGGCCCGTGGGGTTTCTGCTCTGGTGCCCGCTCACACTCAGACTGTGATTTTGCTCTCAGAGACCAGATTGCAGCAAGGTTTGAAGGTCCACTTGAGCCAACAGGCTCCAACCCTGCTGCAAGGGTTGCCAGGCGTACAAATGCTGTTCATTTTCGCGAAAACCGGGCGAGAGTAAGGCCTGCGGCCGAGGCGCGAGGCCCTGATCCAAAGGGGGTGTTTCGGGACTGCGCAACAACTCTTGGCCGTCTGGCCCCAAGAGATAAAGCCCTTTGAGGGCGGGTATCTCCGTTGGTGCTTTTAATCGCCGTTGCAGATCCTGTGCCTGTAAATCAACAAAAGCAGCGCCCAAGATTTTGGGGCCAGAGGGGGTGTTTCCAAAGGTTTGCAGGCGCAAGCTGAGGCGAAAAAGTGGTTCGTTTTTGAGTTTGGACCAACGTATTTGTGGGCTTTTGAGGCTTTGCAAATACCAATCAGCACTGCGCCAATCGGCGGGTTGTAATTTTTGACCTGGATAGACAATGTGCAAGCCACTGGCCAAGACCAAACCACTGCGGAGCAATGGCGTTTGCTGTTGGCTTAACAAAGTTTTGGCGGCCAATGGATCCGGCCAAGCTTGGCCATAATTGAGGCTTTCGAGCAAGGTCTGGCGGTAAATGCCGTGCAGTGGGGTGAGCAAAGGCAGTTGCTGTTGGAACAGTTTGGGTGAACCCAGATAGATCGGGGCTTGAAAATCTAACTTTGTGGGGGTCTGCTTTGAATGCCAGATCCCTTGGCTTGGGCCGGGATAGCCTTCACTTAAGGCCGCAATGGCAGGTGTTGCCAGACCTTCGAGCAGGGCCTCTTTTTGCATCATCGATCGGCGCAGATCTTGGCTGAGACGGGCAATTTGATTCAAAAGCGGGGTGATTTTTTGTTCGCGGGCCTGGATTTTTAAAAGGGTTTGCTGCTGGATCCAAATACTCAGGCTCAATCCAAGCAAACAGAAGACAAACAGACCGAGTCCCAAGGTGAGTGTCGC
Organism: Candidatus Sericytochromatia bacterium; assembly: GCA_050248915.1. Classification (GTDB taxonomy): domain Bacteria; phylum Cyanobacteriota; class Sericytochromatia; order UBA7694; family UBA7694. Next base: position 17,819 of record JBFWRL010000065.1, on the reverse strand, counting down.
TTGGCGGTGGTAACCCATCCAGCGCAGCAATTTTTGCAGGGCCGAATCAGGCCGGGCCAAGATGGCTTCCCCCCGCAAAAAGCGGCGCAGGTCTTCAGCCAATTCACGCACAGAAGGGTAGCGTTCGGCGGGATTGAGTCGAGTGGCTTTGGCAATGATGGCCCGCAGTTCGGATGGTACCCGTTTGTTGGGCAGGGGTTCCAATTGGGCTTTAAGTACTTTTTGGAGCAGCTCCAACGCATTTTTGGCTTCAAAGGCCGGTTTGAGACAGACCAATTCGTACAGAATTAAGCCCAATGAAAATTGGTCGCTGCGGCCATCCAATTCGCGGTTCCGCCCTGCGGCCTGTTGGGGCGACATGTAACGCGGGGTGCCCAAGACCTCTCCCATTTGGGTGCGTTCCATCAAGGGCTCACCCTGATCGGGGGCTATTTTTTCGGCCAAATCACTGTCGAGATCTGCATCGGGATCTTGGATGCGTCGGGCGATGCCCCAGTCCATCACATAGACTTCGTTAAAGGGCCCAATCATAATATTGGCGGGTTTCAGATCGCGGTGAATCACACCCCGGCTGTGGGCGTAGTCCAGTGCATCGCAGACCTTGAGAAAGTGCTCCAGCCGCTTGGAAAGACTGTATTCTTCGGTCTTGTTTTCTCCCTGCTTGTCTGGTTTTCCTTGCAGCAGGCGGGCTTCGCGGATCAGATCTTTGAGGGTTTTGCCTTGAATCAACTTCATGGCATAAGCGAGATTTCCGTCAGCTTGCACTTCCAGTCCATAAATCGGCACAATGCCAGGATGGTCGAGCTGGGCGGTTATTTGGGCTTCGGTTAAAAACCGCGAGAGCACTTGGGGGTGTTCGGCCAATTCGGGCCGGATTTGTTTGACGGCCACTTTGCGCTTGAGACTGCGGTCTTTCATCAGGGCAATTTGGCCGACAGAGCCTGTTCCCACTTCACCCAGGGGCAGGTAACGGGCCTGCTCATGGCCCAGCTTGAGCCATTCGTCGGGCAAAGGGGAAGCCAAAGGGGTTTCTGTGTCTGGCCATTGGCTCAATTCCAATTGATCGGTGCCTTTTCGCAAAAGTGCTTCGTCAACCCATTGGCGCTTGCGCAACCAGGCCAAGAAGTCGGAACCGGGGGGTTCGGTACGCAAAAATTCAGCCTGTAAAGTATCCCATTGGGCGGCCACGGCTGGGGGGAGTCTGCGGCGCAGTTTTTCAAGATCCATCAGGGGCTGGCCTCGCTGCTCAAGAGGGCTTCACGATCGGCTTTAACGACATAACTCCAGCCTGTCGAGTCCAGACGCGAAAAGGCGTAGAGGGTTTTGCCTCCCTCCACCACCCGAAAGCCACTTTCTTTTTTGAGTATGGCCTGGCGGACCTCAGGCTCTTCAAACAGGGGCAGCTTGAGATCGGGGAAAATTTTGCCCGGAAACGAGCGATTGCGCTGCTCAGAATGTACCACCACGCGGCCAGCCTCATCGACCAAATAGGTTTGGCGCACAGCGGGCACATCGGCCAAAGCCAACAGAGAATTGATCAAATAGTCAAACTTCATCTCTAAAGTGGCAGTGCCCAAAAATTGTTTTTGGCTGTCGTACAGGCCCATTGAGCAGGGTAGAATCATACCCATGCCAGCCCCATCGATGTAAGGGTTGCCCCAGTGTTTGCCCCATTTGTGGTCAGCCAAGCGGTAATAGGGGCGAGTGCGGGGATCATAACGCTCTTCGTAATGGCCTTTGCCAGGATAATAGACCAGAGCCCCTTCCTGTAAGACCACAGTGGCCCAGACAATGGGGCCGCCTTTTTCGGCAATCAATTGCCGTTGTAAGCTATAGTCTTGGGGCATGTTGTGGCCCGCACTGCGCAAAAGCAGGCGTTTGAATGACTGCCGCAGGGGCAAGGTCTGGCGAATGCGGGGCGCGAGTTGGGCCTCAGATTCATTCCAGGCAATGGCCCAGATCGGGTAATTGATGCTGGTGGGGCCCCCATAATAATCCGAGTGAGCCAGATCTGGCGGTTGGAAGTTTTTATTGACGTAATAGGTTTCGGCGCTGCGGGGGCCTTTGCTGAGATAATAAACCAAGGTTTTGCTCAGGCCTTCGAGCCAGCTTTCAACCTGCAAAAAATGGCGATCAATGGATTGGCTGTGTGTGGCCACAGCGCCGAGAAATTGGTTTAACTTTTGTTCCCGCAAACGCGCATTTAGCAGTGATGTTTGGCGGTGCATGAGTAGGCCCACACTGATTGTGGCACTCAGGCCCAAAAAGAGCAAAAGTCCAATCAGCAGTGCTGGGCGGTGTTTAAACACCCAGCGCTGGATTTTATCGTTCATGACCTCGGGAGCCGCCAAGACAGGATCGTCTTTGAGAAAGGCCCTTAGATCATGGGCGAAGAGATTGAGATCGGGATAACGTTGAGCCGGGTTGAGGGCCGTGGCTTTGTCGATAATGGCTTTGAGGGCCCGAGGCAACGGGGGCGAATTGAGCGGCGCGTGCATGGTTTGACGCTGCCCTTTGCGGGCTTGCTCCAATACGCGTTCAGCACTTTCGCCATGATAGGCCGGAGCCAAACAGAGCATTTCCTGTAAGATCAGCCCCAGACTGTATTGGTCAGAGCGGGCGTCCAGCTCCGCGTAGCGACCCAAAGCCTGTTCCGGCGACATGTAACGCGGCGTGCCCAAGACCGGGCCATCTTGGGTGCCATCCAGATTGGTGCTGCTGGGCAAAGTGGGCATTTCCACCTGATTTTCAAACTGTTGGGTTTGACTGAGTAAGCAGGCAATGCCCCAGTCCATCACATAGACTTCGTGAAAGCGACCAATCATAATATTTGCAGGTTTGAGATCGCGGTGAATCACCCCCCGACTGTGGGCATAAGCCAGGGCATCCAGCACCTTGAGAAAATGCTCCAGCAGGGTTGGCAAATTGAGGTGTTCGGGGATGTTTTTGCTGCGAAAACGCGCCCGACGGGCCTCTTCGAGCAGATCGCGCAAATTTTGGCCTTGCACGTGTTTCATTGCCACCATCAGCCCTTCGGGGCTGGCTTCCAATTGATAAACGGGGACAATATGGGGATGATTGAGCTGGGCTGTGATCTGGGCTTCGTTGAGAAAACGGGTCAGCTTTTTTTTGTCTTGCAATTGCGCTTGATTCAGGCGTTTGAGCGCCACCTGGCGTTGCAAGCGCAGTTCTTTGGCCAGCACCACCTCGGCACTGGGACCGCTACTGAGGTTTTCCAAGATCTGGTAAGCCGGGGATTTTTGCCAGCGCGCCTGTAATTCGGCAAAGGCCTCAGAACCGGCCTGCGGTGGCAGGGTGGCTTCCAAATCATCGATGCCGGTTAATTCAATCTCTTCTTGAAAATCGGGGCTCTGCACAGGTGACTCTCTCATACGGCATGCTTTGCGACTTGATCATGATACCAAATGCCAGGAGAGATGCTCAATCACTGTGCTTAAAATGCCAGGCCAAGATAACCTTCTACTGTGGGTGCCCAGTCCCCACGTGTTGGCACATACACGGCGCCCCCACTGATTCCCACATTCCAGCCATTTTGCCAGCGGTTTTCGAGTCCGAGTTTGGCTGAAATGACGGGATTTGTAGACGGAAAGGCATAAACGCCAAGTCCCAACTCAAAAAAACCGGCCAGCGCTTGGGGGTTGGTATATATTCGGCCATTAAATTGTACAAAAGGATTCACTGTCGTAATCAGCCCTTCGAGCCCCAATTGCCCGCCAGCAGCCAGATAATCACTGAAATGATAGAGATAGCCCAGATTGACATATCTGGGCGTTTTGAATCCCCCGAATCCGATGCCATAGACGCTCGGCAAAGGCATTCCACCCTCTAAATAGAGTTGATGAGGTTTGAACCGCCGACTGGATAAACTTCCGTCAACGAGCGGTGATGCTGATACGGGATTGGCACTTGCTGAGGTCATGGGCTGAGCGCGATCACCCAAAATTTTATTCACGACATTGGGCACACTTTGGGTCAAGACCGTTTCCAGGAGGCAGACACAGTCTTCGTATTCGTCTTTGACGACCCGTCCGTTTTGCACATCGATAATCCGCAGGTTGATCGCATAGAGATTGCCCAATTTGCTCACGGATCCAGTCATGATTTGTTTGACCGCCAAGAGACGGCCAATTTCGAGTGAACACTGGGTGTCTTCACAATTTTGAGTACTTTGAAAGCCCTGTTCTTTGAGGATGCGCTCAATATTTTCGCGCTCCAAAATCTGGTATTGGCCATGGCGGATTACCAAACTGCGCACGCGGTCGGTGAGGGTGCTGGCTTCGGCTTGGGTCAGGCCATTTTTGGCAATGAGATCCAGCACTGCGATATTTTCAGCCGCTTGGGCGCTGCTCCCCCAGGCAAGCCCCACACTTGTGAGCAATCCCAAACCCAATTTCAGAACCAGACTTGGGTTACACATGAACGGATTGATTTGTTTTGAAGTGATTGAGACCATTTTGTTTTCCTGTTGTTTTGCTGTTTTTTTGAATCTGGCGCATTGTTTGAGAGTGGTTCGCGCTTCAGAGGGGGCCTACCAACGGCTGACACCCAGTACTGAGCCAGAACTCAGGTAGACAAACGCTTTCACTTGCTCAGGGGCCAATTCGTGCACAGCATTGCCTTTGCCATTGTCTGATGCACCCGTATCGGCCAGAAAATAGTTGCCCTGCTCACGGAAGACCGCCACAAAGTGGTTTTCGGGCAGGTTTTCTGCGGGGGGGCTGAGTGTGCCTGTTGTTTTGTTGAGGTTGACCCCCACCAGTAGGACGGCAGAGGGATTGCGGTAAAAGAGATTTTTGACGGCCTCTTCGCGCTGATCAAAGGTATTGGCCGTTTTACCATGTAAAACTGAGGCTTTGAGCCCGATCTTTTCTGCGGCTTTGACAATTTCTCCTTGCAATTCAATCGAATGCAATTGACCATTTACAAGGGTCTTTTGTAATTCAACTGAGAGGCCCTGATGGCTGCCGCCAGAGGCAAAATCATAGAGTGCTTCTTGGGCGCGATGTACATTGCCAAAGGTCATTTCCCGTTGATTGGCAGGCAAACCCAAGCGGCTGGCGGCTTCTGAAAAACTGCCCCCCATCAGCAAAAAGGCATTGAGCAGCGAGGCTGCCCCACAGCGATTGCCCTCGTCATTGGTTTCGGGTAGATTGTCGCGCTGGGCAATATAACTGACTTGTTCGCGGGGGGAACGTCCGGGTACCCGTTCGGATTCGCTGAAGTTGGGGCTAAAATCAAATTGCAAACGGGTTTTTTCGGGGCCCTTAAGGGAGTAGTCAATGCGGGTTTGGACCTGAACTGAATCCAAAAAAGGCAATACCTGGCTGGCCAATTGGGCATCGGCACTCAGGGGTTGATTGGCTTTGACCGCTTCGCTGGTTTTTTTCAGGGCCAGCCATTCTGATTTGTCGATCACGCCGTCACTGCTGGCCTGAATCAATTCTTTGCGAAAAATATTTCCCATGTTTTTTCCTGTTGTTGAGATTCACCCTTTTTCTATTATAGCCCTGTCCCCCACTTTGACTTGCGCACCATGCCTTAAACCTGAAACCGAGAAGCTCAAAACCCAAGGGGATTTTTGAGGTATTATGAAGTGTCACACCCCCTTGAATGGAGCAGAACCATGCCTATTGAGCAAGAGGCATTTTTTCAAGCCGTTTCCGCCCAAAAAACGGCTTCTGTGTTTGATTTTGATTGGGAGCCACACCTGATTTCGACCGATTCCCGCACTATCCCTCCGGGGGGTATTTTTATTCCGTTGCGGGGTGAGAACCACGATGGCCACCGCTTTTTAAAACAATCTCTGGAGCAGGGAGCCCATCTGGCTTTTTGTCATACCGACTTTTATCAGGAGCACCGCTCTGAATTGGCCGATTTGCCACTGATTCTCGTTTCAGATACCTTGTATGCTTATCAAATGCTGGCGCGCCAATGGCGGCGGCAAATGGCCTTGCCGGTGGTGGGTATTACGGGCAGCTCAGGCAAGACCTCAACCAAAGAGTTGTTGGCCGCCGTTTTGGCCCCTTTTTACAAGGTACACAAAAATGCCCTCAATTATAACAATCAGATTGGGGTCCCCAAAACCTTGCTGGAATTGACACCCGAAGATCAAATTTGCCTGGTCGAAATGGGAATGCGCGGCCTGGGCCAAATTGATGAATTGGCGCGGATCAGCGAGCCCAATGCTGGACTGATCTCGCATATTGGCACGGCCCATCTGAGTGAACTTGGCAGCCAGGAAAATATTGCCCGTGCCAAATGGGAATTGGCCGTGTATTTACAGGCCCACCAAGGGCGCTTAGTGGCCCAATCTGATGATGAATGGCAGCGCAAAATGGCCTTGACCACACCTGAATTACACCTGCTTTGGTGTGGTGGCGCGCCCGACAGCATGGTTCGGCTCTTAAATTGTGATGCAGATGAAGAGGGGCAAACAATTGTTTACCAATTGCCTGAAGGCCCCCCGCACAGTTTGAGGCTGTGTTTGCCCGGAGAACACCAAGCGCGCAATTTAATGCTCTGTTTGGGCTATTTGTACAGCTTGGGGCACACCTTGCCAGACCATTTTGAGGTTGTTCCCGAACAACTTAGTGGGCGAAACGAACAAATTCATCTGCCCGGTGAGATCACCGTGATCAACGATGCGTATAATGCCAATCCCGACTCCATGCGCGCTGCCCTACAGGTTTTGGCAACCCTGCCCGCCAAGGGGCGCAAATGGGCCGTTTTGGGTAAAATGGCGGAACTGGGGCCAGACAGTGAACACTTTCACGCTGAGTTGGGCCGCTATTGTCAGGGTTTGCCCTTGTTTGGGCTCTGTGTGATTGGAGAAGAAGCCTACCCTGTCGCTGTTTCGGCGAAATCCTCTGCGGCTTTTGAAGTGCATTATTTCGAGGGCAATGCCCCCTGCGTTGAATTTCTTTTGGAAGAGATGAGGCCGCAAGATCTGATCTTTTTTAAAGGATCGCGTTCGGCCCGCTTAGAAGAGGTCATTGCTGCTTTGGTGGCAGCGCCGCAGCAGGCCTTGCCGTGAATCGCCAGCTCTGGATTCAGGCTGTTATGAGTCTGTTGATGGGCGGGCTTTGCCTCTTGGCTGGCCAGACCCTACCTCCATTGCAATGGCTGGAATCCAGGCTCTACGATATCCGCATTTATTTTCAGCACGAACCCAAGCTCTCCTCAGAGCTGCTTTTGCTGGAGGTGGACCCCCCACAATACCTTGCGTTGCTGCAATGGCTCAATCGGCCCGCACTCAAATCTTTAAAAGCGGTCGGACTTGATCTTCCTCAGCTCTTTCATGCCGAAAGCGAGGCCCTGATTCAGACCGCCAAAAAAGTTCCCTATCGATTGGTTTTGGCTTCACACCTGATCAAAGACAAAGAGCGAAAATCGGGAATTTTAAATTATGCCCCTTCACTCCAACCCCATTTTCTGACGGGCTTTGCCGATTACCCCCCCGATCGCGATGGCTTGATTCGCTTACAACCCGCTGTTTTTACTTACCGTTCAGCAACCGATTTAAGCCATAAACACCTGGATACCTTTAGTTGGGCTCTCTACCGCCAGGTCCATCCACAGGCCACCCCCCCCTTTTCGAGTTTATTACACGCTGGCCCCGCTTCGGGTTATGTTGTTCACTCCCTGGCTTCTTTGCGCCAAATGGCCCCCCGCGATTATGCAGGCAAAATCCTCTTGGTGGGAAGCAGCCAAGATCGCACACGGCTCAAAACCCCATTACAAGCCCGGATTCGCCCATTGGAACTCCATGCCCAAGCGCTGAGTGGTTGGCTCACAGGCAGTTATTATCGCCACCCCCCAATTTTAAATCTGATCTTGCCGCTGTTTTTGGCGGCATTGACTTTCGGCATTTTGTATCTCACCCTGCGCTGGGGACTTTTGGTCTCCCTTTTTGCCGTTGTCTTGTTGCTGATCAGCTATTGCACCCTGAGCATCTTCTCGTTTCAGTATTTTAATACCTGGCTTGAACTCACTGCGCCGCTGCTCTCGGTCTTGACCACAGCTGGGGCTGTGACCGTCTTTTTTAATCGCACCGAAGGCCAACGCCGGGCCGCCATTTTAAACACCTTTCGCCGCCATTTGCCCGAAGAAATGGTCAAAGAGTTGCTCGAACACAGTGAGCCCGATCGCCTGACCTTACATGAGCGCCGGATCGTGACCGTGATGTTCACGGATATCAAAGGCTTTTCGCGAATGGGTGAAAAACTGCCTCCGGATCAGATCATTCGGATCTTAAATGAATACCTGACGGCCATGACGGATATCGTCTTTAATAACCAGGGAACCCTCGACAAGTATATCGGGGATGGTATCATGGCTGTTTATGGCAATATCGGTGAAAACAATCCCCGCCAAAATGCCTATTATGCCGTCAAGACGGCACTGGAAATGCGCACTGAAATGGAAAAACTACAAAAAAAATGGATGCATCAGGGGCTGCGGCCCCTGCAGATTCGCATTGGGATCAATACCGGCGAAGCCCTGGTGGGATATGTTGGCCACCCCAAACGCAAAGAGGTCACGGTGATTGGTGATACGGTCAATACTGCCGCGCGCATCGAGACCCTCAACAAAAAATACCACTCACATATTTTGATCTCCCACAGCACCTATGAATATGTCAAAGACTGGATGGACTACGTGCCCCTCGGAGAAGAAAAACTCACGGGCAAGAGCAGCAGTGTCAAGATTTATGAGATTCGGGGCTGGAAAGAAGAAAGCCTGCAAGTATGAAACGGGTGCTGATTTCGGGCTATTATGGCTTTCACAATACGGGAGATGAGGCGATTTTAACGGCCATTTGTCAATTATTGGCCCCTTATGAAATTGACGTGCAGGTTTTGACCGCCTCCGCTGATCACGCCTTGATGGGCTGCCAATTTAGCGCCATTCAGCGCACAGATTTGCCTGCCATCATTCAGGCCCTCAAGCGCACAGATTTATTTATCAGCGGTGGGGGGGGACTTTTTCAAGACATCACCGGACTGGGCAGTATTCCCTACTACGGCGGTCTGCTCTGGTTGGCCAAACGCATGGGGGTGCCCACCTGTATTTTTGCTCAGGGTTTGGGGCCTTTGCGCCGCCCCTGGTCGCGGCTGGCGGTCAAACAGATTTTTAAAGGGGTCTCGGGCATTGCGCTGCGCGATCGCGATTCGATTGAATTGCTGCAAGAAATTGGCATCCCTGCTGCCCGGATTCATCAGACGGCCGACCCTGTGCTGGCTATGCGGGGCATGCCCCGTGGCAGGGCCGAAGAAATGCTCTTGGCTGAGGGGCTGGACCCGGCCCGGCCGATTCTGGGCGTTTCCATTCGCCCCTGGAAAAGTTGGTACGAAAAACAACTCAAAAGTTTTACTGCGGTGTTGAGCCAATTTGCCCGCCAAAAGGGGGTGCAGGTTCTGTTTATTCCCTTTCAGGGGGATCAAGACACCTGGCTCTGCCATGAAGCCGCATATTCCATGAATTGTCGACCAGCGGCCCCTCCCATTCGGGTGCTCTCTGGCCAGTATTCGCCGCTCGAAATTCACAGTTTAATTGGCCGATTGGACATGATGGTTGGCATGCGCCTGCATGCCTTGATCATGGCCGCCGCCAATCGGGTGCCAGCGGTGGGCATTGTCTACGATCCCAAGGTGCGCAGTTTTGCCGAAATGGTGGGTTATCCTTTTATTGGCAGTGTCTCTGCGCTGAGTTATTCAGATGTCTTTTACGACTATCTCAAACAGGTTTGGGAGCACCGTGAAATGCTGGCTGACAAACTCAATCAAGAAATGCCCTTCCATGAGGATCGTGTATACGAAGCTGTTCGGGTTGCATTACAATTACTTGGAATTGCCTATGAAAACCATCAATAAAGACTGGCCCGTGACCTCCCTGCTGGATATCTCCGTTGATTGCCCCAGCAAAGCTGGATTGCTGCGCTATTTTCAGGCCCAAATTCAGGCCAAGGAGCAGACCCACGTGGTGACCATGAACGCTGAAATGGCCTATTCCGCCACCGAGGATCAGGCGTTTAAAGACCTGCTCAATCAGGCGGACATTGTCATCCCCGATGGGATTGGTGTGGTTTGGGCTTTGGGCAAGCAGGGAGTTAAGGTGCAGCGCCTACCGGGCGTCGAATTGGTAGAAACCCTTTTGCAAACTTCACCCAGCACCGGGCTTAATTGGGCCATCTTGGGCAGCAGCTCAGCCACTTTGGCCGCCTTGCCGGAGGCCCTAAAAAAGCGCTTGGGGGAGTTTAAAGCCCCAGTCTATTTACACAATGGCTTTTTCAGCCCCGATCAGATTTCTGGCATAGTGGCAGATATCAATGCCTCCCAGCCAGATGTGCTCTTTGTGGCTTTGGGGGTGCCCAAACAGGAACAGTTTATTGCCCAATGGCGCAAAGATTTAAAAGTGCCCCTCTTGATGGGCGTGGGCGGGTCTTTTGATGTGCTCTCAGGTCAGCTCAAACGCGCCCCGGTCTGGATGCAGCGCATGCATTTGGAATGGTTTTATCGCCTTTTGCAACAGCCTTCCCGCTGGCGGCGGATGTTGGCGCTGCCCAAATTTGTACTTAAAGTGACGTTTTCCAGATGATACGTTTTGTCAATGTCTCCAAGGTTTACCCGACCGGCATCAAAGCCTTGGACAATATCAACCTTGAAATTGAAGCCGGTTCGTTTACCTTTTTGGTCGGCACCACGGGATCGGGAAAATCGACCCTGATCAAATTGCTCTACCGCGAAGAATTGGCCAGTACGGGGGATATCTGGGTATTTGGTAAAAATATTGCCCAGCTCAACCGGCACGAAGTTCCGATTTTGCGCCAACAGACCGGTGTGGTCTTTCAGGATTTTAAACTGCTGCCGCAAAAAACGGTGGCAGAAAATATTGCTTTTGCGCTCGAAATTTTGGGTGTGGCCAAAAAAGAGCAAGACAAGCGCATTCACAGTGTGCTTGAATTGACCAATTTACAGGCCATGGCCAAAGCTTATCCCCGTGAACTCTCCGGGGGAGAGCAGCAGCGGGTCTCGGTGGCCCGTGCCATTGTCAACAAGCCGCCGGTGCTCTTGGCCGACGAGCCCACCGGCAATCTCGATCCCGACAGCTCTTGGGAGATCATGAAACTCTTGACCAAAATTGCCAAATCAGGGACCACCGTGGTGGTCTCGACCCACAACAAACACCTCGTTGATTTGCTTAAACGCCGGGTCATTAAACTCGATCAGGGCAAAATTGTGGAAGACAATCAGGGAGGAGGGTATCATCAACATGGCGCTCGACGCTAGTCAAATGACCCGCCAATGGCTGTTTAGCCTGCAGCAGGGTTTGCAAAATATGGTGCGCAGCCCCTTTATGAGCTTGGTGGTGGTCAGTACCATGACTGTCGCTTTGGGCGTTTTGGGCTTTTTGATGCTCACTTTGTCTGATCTGACCTATCTTTCCCAACAGATGTCTACCCAGCTCAAAATTGTGGTCTTTTTACAGGACCAACAAACCCCCGAAAGCGCAGCTGCTTTGATTGAGGGCATCAAGGGTGTCAAGGCCCCGGTGGTGCAAATCAGCAAAGAAGAGGCGCTCAAAAGCATGACCGATGAGCTGCCCGACTTAAAAAAACTGTTGGAAGACCCCCACACCCATGAAGTTCACAATCCCTTTCCGGCCACTTTGGAAGTCTCCCTTTATTCCATCGAAAAAATGGCCGAGATCGAAGGCGAGATCAAGCGGAATATCCCAGGGGTGGAAGGCACCGAAGCGAATCAGGATTTGGCTGAGCAGTTGAATCAGATTCAAGCCGCCGTTCAATTGGTGGGTTTTGGCATTGCCGCCATTTTGTTTTTGGGCACCCTGGCAATTGTGATTAACACCATTCAATTGGCGGTTCACCACCGCCAGCGCGAAATCGAAATCATGCACCTGGTGGGGGCCCCCGATTGGTTCATCCGCCTGCCATTTTTGCTGGAGGGCTTGATCTTTGGGGTGGCCAGCGGGCTTGTTGCCAATATCTTGCTCTTTTTCTGGCGTGTGGTACCCTTGGAACAGCTCAAACACATGTTCACCTTTATTCAATTGCAACCGGGTTTGGGGCCGCTTTACCCTATTTCGGCGCTGGTGCTTTTGGTGGGGCTCTTAATGGGTGTCTTGGGCAGTTCCCTTTCCGTTCACCGCTATATTCGTTTTGAAAAATCTGCAGAGAAAGGCAAAATTCCCCTATGAGCGAAGAAAGTGAAATCCCACTTGAGGGTTCTCTGCCACTGGAACCCGAAGAGACGACCGCTCCTTTGACCATTTACGATCTGCTGGATGAAATTTCGAACGAAAATGAGACAGATATCTTGAAGTTGGTTTATGAATATCAGGTGGAAGAGAAATTGCCCTGTCAATGTCGTGAATGCCTTTTGGATATTACCGCGGTGGCCTTAAATTATCTCCCGCCCCATTATTCGGTTTCGATTCACAGGGATTTGTATATTACCCCCGAGGCCAAAGCCGCTCGCCGGGTCGAAGTCGAAGCCGCAGTCTTACATGCCTGTGAAAAAGTCAAAATAAGACCTCACCACTAAAATGCCATTGGTTTTGTTGGGGGCCCTGATTATCAGCTTTGCCCCGATCTTTGTGCGACTGCTTCCACTCCCCCCGACGGTGATTGGCTTTTACCGCATGGCTTTTGGCCTGGGGGTTTTGTTTCTCTGGAGTGTGGCTCTGCGTCAGCGCATTCGCTGGTCTGCCCGTTCAAGTTTGCTGGCCCTGGCAGCTGGGGTCTTCTTTGCCCTGGATGTCATTTTTTGGCATCGCTCCATCAACTTAATTGGCCCTGGGTTAGCCACATTGTTGGCCAATTGCCAGGTGTTTTTTGTGACTTTTTTTGGTCTGCTGATTCTGCGCGAAAAACCCAGCCCCCGCTTGTGGCTGGCGATTCCCTGTGCGGTGCTGGGGCTGTTGATGGTGGTTGGGCCCTCTTTGAACAACAATACCCAGGCCCAAGCGGGGGTTGGCTTGGGGGCCTTGGCCGCGATGAGTTACGCCGCTTATCTCTTGGTGTTGAGAGAGGCCGAAAAAGCGCGTCCCCCCATTCACGACAGCGTTTTTTCGCCCGTGATGTTTTGGGCCACTTTGGGCTCGCTGATGCTCTTGCTGATTGTCTCTGGTTTTGAGCAGGTCAGTTTGCAGGTTTCAGAGCCCCTGCACTGGGTTTTGTTGATCGGCTATGGGGTTTTGGTGCAGGGCCTGGCCTGGGTTTTGATCAGCAAAGGATTGCCCCGTGTGCCTATTTCTCAGGGGGGGCTCTTATTACTCTTACAACCGGCTTTGGCCCTGGTCTGGGACGTTTTGTTTTTTCACCGGCCAATCAGCCCCCGCGAAATAGCCGGGGCCTTGTTGACTTTGGCCGCGATTTACCTTGGCAGCCAAAGCCAGCCCGCCAAAACAGCGTCTGTCAAATTCCAAGCGATGCCTTAATCAACCCCCATTTTTTTGACAATCAAGGTGGTTGCAACATCGAGATTGCTGCTTAAGAGCCGCTCAGGATCCAATTTAAGCGCCTGTTGTACAAAGCGTTTGGCCTCGGCCTTTTCTGTGTCTGTGCCATCTTTGAGGGTGGAGAGCAGTTCCAGCGCTGCAAATTTGGGCGAGCGTTGGCTGAGGGCCTGGGTGATGTCTTTTTTGAGCGCGTTTAATTCAGTTTTGGCGGTATCACTCAGGCTGGGGTCTTCGAGTTTTTTCTCGACCTTGGCCAATTGCTCGCCCATGGATTTGATTTCACTTTTGTTTTGGAAGTGTTTGGCTATTTTATACACGCCCACGCCGATGGCTGCCGCTGCGGCAATGCCGCCGAGAACCCAGCCCACGGGGTTGGAGGCCGCCAAGACGATCAGACTGATCCCTGCGGCAATCGAAAGACAGGCTTTGACTGCTGCAAAGATTTTGAGGCCAATGCCCTGACCTTTTGCCATTTTTGTGGCGACATTTTTGACGGACTCACTCGTGAGTTTGGCCTGTTCGGGGGTCATGCCTTTGAGTTTGAGAGCTTCGGCTTTGAGCGCTGCTGCCTGTTTCACCAGCTCTGCTGCTTTGGCTGGATTGGCTTTGGAGAAAAAGCTGCCTGCCGCGATTTTGGCGGCTTTGGCTTCTAATTTGTCGGCCCGCGTTTCCATGACCGTTGCCGCTTTGTCCATGTTCTCTCGGGTGGGGTTGAGAATGGCTTCGGCCCTTGCCTTGCGCTCGCAGGACTTCATAATATCCCAACTTGCAGAACCCAATTCTATGGTGCCTGTCACCACGGAGAAGACCCCACTGGCCACAGAGGTACTTGCTTTGAGGATTTCTTTGCCCGCCACATCTGCGCCGAGATTGACCAAGCTGTTGATATTGGAGCCCATGCTTAAAACGGCTTTTCCCAATTCGACCTGGTTTTCTGTGCGCTCTTTTTTGCCCAATTGGCGGGTGCTCATGCTGTCTTTAAACAGGGCCTCTGCTTCTTGGCGCAAGCGGGTAGCGGCGACCTGATCTGGGGGTGTTTCATTCATTTTGGCATTGGATTCCACCATTTTTGCTTCGGCTTGGGCCGCCAATTCTTTGGCTTTGACCAGATTGCCATCTGAAACCAAGCCTTTGACACTGTCGTAGATATCAATACCGCTGTTGATCACCCCCAGCGAACTGGTGATGCCCCCCATGGCTTTGCCAGAGGTATCCACACTGCCGCTGACATTTTCACTGCCGAGCAAGTCGCCCACAGAAGTACCCGTTCCCACACCACCTTGCACACCTTCAGCGGTGGTGCCCCGGCCCATTAGAAATTTGAGCCCTTGACCAAAAGACGACTCTTTGAATTTATCCCAGGTGCTAACATCTGCGCCAATATCCATCAGGTGGGCCCCGTGGGTTTGCATGCGCGCGTCAAAATCTTGAATCAATTCTTTGCCAGATTTGGGCGCTGTGTTGGTGGGTGTGGTCGGCGTTGTTGGTGTTGTGGTGGTTGGTGTTGTGGTGGTGGTCTGCGTTGTTGTGGTTGTGGTGGTTGATTGAATCTGGGGCTGTTGCTGGGGCTGTTGCAGTGGCTGTGGCGGGGTTGAAATGGACATACGTGGTGGGATCTGCATGGGGATTCTCCTGATTATCTGTTTACTTCGTCAACGGTGTCCTGGAGATTTTCCAGGAGGGATACCCAATTTTGGTAGTCACTATTGAGCAAATCGATGGGGCAACCCCGGGTTTCGAGATCGTCCATTTGGTCTGCGACAGCATCACAGCTATCCAGATATTTTTCAGTTAAACGATCGAGTTCTGCTGGGCTGTGTTTGCTGACCTGTTTGATTAAATCTGCCACTTCTGCGGCTTCCGACCGGATGCGCTGGCGCAAGTCACGCAAGAGTTGTGAAAATTCAT
Source organism: Candidatus Sericytochromatia bacterium (assembly GCA_050248915.1). GTDB lineage: Bacteria > Cyanobacteriota > Sericytochromatia > UBA7694 > UBA7694. The sequence goes on along the minus strand of JBFWRL010000065.1, from coordinate 2,411 downwards.
CAATTTGCTGATAGCGCACCAACAACTTTTCCAGGGGTTTGAGCTGCTGTTGCAATTCATCGGTCTGAATTTCTGTGTCGATCAGGTCTATGTCTGCACGAATGTCTAAAATAAACGATTGAAATTCACGCAGCCTTTTTTTGAAAGCCAAACCGGTTTCTTTGTCCACACTCACTTGGGGCTGGGGAGACTGCGAAATCAGCTGTAATTGTGTCACCAACAGCGCCTCTGTGCGATCATAGAGTAAATCCAGATCGACCTCTTCCTCTGGCAGCGGTTTGATGCCTGAGGGCTTGGGTTGGAGCGGTGCTGCTGCTGCTGCTTTTTTGGCTTTGATCTGATGCTTGACCTGTAAATACTCCAAAAACATTTTGGCATCGCCATTTTGGGGATCTTTGCGCAGGGCATCTGTCAACAGCCGGGTGGCGGTTTGGGCGTCATCGACCAAAATAAAAACATAACCCAAAGCCACATAAGGCTCTGGTTTGCTGCGGTCTGCACCCATGGCCTCAGTCAATAATTCGCAGGCCTTTTTGAGCTCTGCTCGCAGGCGAAAGTTGGAGCTTTGGTAATTGGCCAAAGCTTGCATTCCCTCTTGGAGTGCCTGTTCATACCTGGCGCTGTTGCGCTCATGGGAGGTTGCATTGGCCTTTTTGCGGGCCTCAAGTAATGCTTCAAGCTTCATGTAAAGCTGCGCCCAGCTTGGTTTCAAGCTCTCTTAGGGCCATTTTGCCAGTGATTTGCCCTTCCACGACCTTTTCAAGCAACTCCAAAAACTGCTGCAAAAAGAACGCACTCATGTCGAGCCACTCGACCAAAGGCAATACCGTCCAATCTGTTGGGTTGACCAACCAATGGTAGCGATAAAAGAATTGTCCCTGGGGGCTGATCACAAATTGGCCTGCTGGCAACAGGCGATTTAAGACACAGATAATCTCACTCAATTCAGTGGTTTGGGAGTCCGAAAGCTCCCAATCTGCGGCCCAGAGCCAAACAAAGGGGGCTGGGTCAGTGGGGTCGGTTTCGGTGCGTTTGTACAGTTCTTTTTGGTCAAATCCAGAGAGGATCAGATCCCGCTGGCGATAGTCTTTGCCCAATCCAATCAGCAAGCGCGAGGGGCTTTCTTCACTGGGGGGCTCAAACAGTGTCTGCAGCCCAATTTTTGTTAAGGTTTCGCCAAATCCCGCCAGGCTGGGATATTCGGGGGTAGGGGTGCTAGACATGGGAGCCTCCTGCGTGTTGGGCAATTTGAGCCAGGACTTCTCGGGCCGAATGGCCTTCGGCGACTTTGCTAAAATAGGGAGCCTGTTGTTCTAAAAGGGCTGCTGTCAATTCGAGTGCGCTGATCACCAGCATTTCTTGCTCAAAGGGGCTTTCGCAGAGCAAGACATGGCGAAACCAAACACCTGTTGCCTCGTCTGCGCCATAGACGCCCAGGGGCAAAGGGGCGGAGAGCCAGAGGGCCAGCTTTTGCAACTCTGGCAACAAATTGCTTGGGGCCTCAAAGGGCAAACGCACCAGAATCTCCAAATGGCAGGCTTTGCTGGGCTCTGACTCCCGCTCAGCAGCTTGCATTTGGGCCGCTTCCAAATCTTCAAGCCAAAGTACACGGGCAATCAATGAACTGCTTTCGTCTTCAACATCGGCCAAATCCACAAAAATCTGTTCGATGGGCATGTCGGGGCTGCGGCCTTCATAGAGTGAGCGGTAACTTGACGCTTGTAGCAGGCTGTTTAAGCGCTGCAGAGAGCTCACATTGTCTTGATCGTTATCCTGAGACATTACAGGGACTCCTTGTCAAAAAATGAATACAGCTTGAGCGTGTGCAAAAATGGTGGGAGAGTGACGGCCTTTGCTATTCTAATGGTTTCTTCCATTTGAAGCAAGTTCGCGATTGAAGCCCATTTTTTTGCACGATTTTGTTTTTAAAGAACGCTCTGGGAATTCCCATCCCCTTAAGGGGATTTGGGATGAAAAGAGCGACAGTTCTGTGAACTGTCATTAGAATTTTTGGGTTGAGTTAACTTAGCATCTGGAGTTAGAGACTAAAAATAAAACCCTTTGTGTATTCATGTGTATGGTATAATGGCGTATTATGGAATGTGTGAAAATCTTAACTCTCAAACATTTGACTCATTTTCAGCACGAGCAAATCTGGGCTGCACGTCTTGAGGCGGGCAAGGTCTGGAATCAATGCCGAGATATTCATCTTGAGGCACGTCGCACAAGTCAAAGTTGGCCCAATCGTTCAGATTTGCAACAGGCAACAAAGGGACTCTATGCCATGCACAGCCAAAGTGTGCAAATGATTTGTCATACATTTCTCCAAAATGTTGATACTACCCGCCAACTGCGCAAATCTGGCGTCAAAATACGCTATCCCTACAAAACCAAGCACACCTATACCTTGA